>NZ_BOSG01000004.1:0-300000 GCF_018403225.1 Paenibacillus sp. J23TS9
CTTCCAGCTCGCGATATAGAGGAAATGTTGACGCGCGTCCTCGGTGGGACTACCCGGTGAAGCAGGCTCGGACGGTCGCCCCCACGCTGCGTCGGTTCTCTCCTACACAACCGCTCAAATAAAAAAACGCCTTTCGGCGTTATGTTTTATGTATGGAGCGGGTGATGGGAATACTCAACATTTTGATTCAAATGCGAGCTTCCAGCTCGCGGTATAGAGGAAATGTTGACGCGCGTCCTCGGTGGGACTACCCGGTGAAGCAGGCTCGGACGGTCGCCCCCACGCTGCGTCGGTTCTCTCCCACACAACCGCTCAAATAAAAAAACGCCTTTCGGCGTTATGTTTTATGTATGGAGCGGGTGATGGGAATACTCAACATTTTGATTTAAATGCGAGCTTCCAGCTCGCGGTATAGAGGAAATGTTGACGCGCGTCCTCGGTGGGACTACCCGGTGAAGCAGGCTCGGACGGTCGCCCCCACGCTGCGTCGGTTCTCTCCCACACAACCGCTCAAATAAAAAAAACGCCTTTCGGCGTTATGTTTTATGTATGGAGCGGGTGATGGGAATCGAACCCACGCTATCAGCTTGGAAGGCTGAAGTTCTACCATTGAACTACACCCGCATCGAAAACAAAGTATCGGGATGACACGATTTGAACATGCGACCCCCTGGTCCCAAACCAGGTGCTCTACCAAGCTGAGCTACATCCCGCTGATACTCACGACTTCATGGTAGTGAAGACAAGAAATAATATATCACGAGTAAGCGGGATATGCAACTCTTTTTTTGCTTGGACATCGCTATCATGGCTAATGCAGTAGAAATGTCTTCTCAAAATCCTTAGGAAGGATTGGCTTACTGAAATAATAACCCTGTCCCTCATGACAGCGTTGTTCTCTCAGGAAACGAAGCTGCTCCTCATTTTCCACCCCTTCGGCAGTCACTTTAAGCTGTAAGTGGTGAGCCATGGACGTGATGGTGGATACAATGGCAGCATCGTTATGATCACTCATGACCTCATGGACGAAGGAACGGTCAATCTTGAGCCTGTCGATCGGCATGTTCTTCAGGTAATGCAGTGAGCTGTAACCTGTGCCAAAGTCATCGATGCTGATAAAGACACCAAGCTCTTTCAACCGGCGCAACTGCTCGAAGGCCGTTTCCTTGTCAAACGTCATGCTTTCTGTAATCTCAAGCTCCACATACTTGGGTTCCAGCCCGATTTCATTCAATATTTGGCCAATTTGGTCTGCCAGCTGCGGCTGCAGAAACTGACGCATAGACAGATTGATGGACACACAAATCGGCTTGTAACCTGCGTCCTGCCACTCTTTATTCAGCGTGCAGGCCGTCCGGAGCACCCACTCACCGATCGGGACAATTAAGCCGCTCTCCTCAGCCAATGGAATGAATTCCAGCGGCGAGACGTTACCTCTTTTTGGATGCTTCCACCGCAAGAGTGCCTCCATGCCGACAATTTCAGTTGTTTCCAAGTGAACCAGCGGCTGATACTCCAGATAAAACTCATTCCGTTCGAGAGCCTTGCGAAGATCATTTTCCAGCTTGAGTCTTTCCTTAGCCTTACGCTGCATCGAAGGTACGAAATGGCGCACATCTATACCGTAGTCCTTCGCATGATGTACTGCAGTGTCTGCATGCTGAATGACCTCTTCCGCCGTGTCTCCGTCTTCTGGATAGACGGCCATACCTGCGCATAATGAAATATGATAATCATAATCGTCAATCGTTATGGGCTTTTCAAACAGCTCCAGCAGTTCTCTGACCCGGCTTATCGCTGAATCCACGTCGACTAGCGAAGGAATGATCAAAGCAAACTCGTCGCCGCCCATGCTGAATACCTCTTCTTTAGGAAGAGAATTACGCTTCAGTCGGTCTCCCACCATCTGCAGAAGCTGGTCCCCGGCCTGATGTCCAAGCGAATCATTGATATTCTTAAACCTGTTAACATTGAATACCACGATTCCGGACTTGCCGTTATCCCTTCCCTGCACCAGCCTGCCCAGACGTTGGTTCAGCCGCCGCTTGTTGGGCAGTCCTGTAAGGTCATCATGAAAAGCAAGATAGTTCATCTTAGCCTCGATGCGCTGCTGCTCACGGAATGGATCTTCAATAGTCAGCCGGTAAACACCTTTTAACATCAGATAATAAGACACGCTACCGCAAAGAACTCCTAGTAAATAGTTGATATCGTATGTATTTTCGGCACTAATAATCAGACCTTGGCCGATGGTAATGTAAATCAAAGCACGGATAATAATCAGAAGCGAGGGAGCCCGTTCCTTTCGGCCTCGATATACGATGGCAGCCATGCCGCTCAGACAGACAGCCACAATCACAAGACCCATCAGCTTCATAAGATTGTTCATGCTTCCACTGCTTGTCAGTGGCGGTAAAACACGGTTCCATATCACAAAAGCAGCAATGCACATCACCGTAAGCAAACTTGTCGCCGTGAAAACAATGCTTTTATGCGCGAGCGAGACCATGGAATCCTTCAAGCTGTAAATGCATAAAATCCCGGTTGCAAATAGGAGCTTTGAAAGAATGAGCAGCCATAAACCGTTATTCGCTGTAAGGGTGTAACCAAAAAGCGAAACTCCCATCAGACTTAAGGTCTGTAAAAGATCACAAACCGCCACGCATAAAAATAACGCGGCCGTATATAGCCTGTAGCGTGATAGCTTGTGTGAAAACAAAAGCCACCCCTGTGAGAAAATAGAAAATCCCACTGCCACACAGCAGCTGCTAAGAAGAATAAAAACTGTTATGAATGCATCTTTATCCAATACCTGAAACGCAAACGCTGATTCTGCCAATTGTAGTGCTGCAAATAACGCTATCCCCCATAGGGCTGCTTTGATCGTTCGTTTCTCCTCGACTCTTGTACGCATAAAGCCATCTGACCCCCGGGTTATCCTAAAATAATGAAGATGGTTTCACGCTAAATAATTCCACATATTTCCCCCTTTTCCTGCTAGGATCAGACAATAATTTTACAGCCTCTGCCACTCTTCGACAGAAGACATGGATGAATAAATATTTGAATCCTTTTTCGCCTTCAATCGTAAAATAAGATATCACACTGAAGGAGTGAATATGGATGATCGTAGTTACGACAGAGCACATACATAATCATGAGGTTGTTGAAGTGCTGGGCACGACATTTGGTGTCGTTGTCCGGGCTCGGGGAATCGGCGGCGATATTATGGCATCATTAAAGGGACTGGTTGGCGGAGAAGTGAAGCAGTACACACAGATGATTGAGGATGCCAGACGGCAGGCCATGGACCGGATGGTGCAAAATGCGCATGCCATGGGCGGAGATGCTATTGTGATGATGCGCTTCGACAGCGGGGATATCGGCAACAATATGAGCGAGATCGTCGCATATGGTACCGTGGTCAGAACGAGACCTATCGGTTAATGTGGACATTCATATGGGTGCAATTGTGGGTATCATCTTGATTTACGGTCTGCAGCTTGTCGTATTTTTACTTCTGCTCTGGCTCAGTTGGCGCTTCTTCGATCGCAGGTACCGCCGCAAAGATGAAGACGCTGTACAAAGGGATCTCTTGAGCGGTAAGTTCACGCCTACTCCTGAGATATTTGTAGACCCGCGGGACGGTTGCAAGTATCAGGTATATTACAATAAGGAAACAGGAGAACGGGAATATGTCCGCATCAAATAGCTTCCGTTATAAAAAAAAGCTTGGCCGCAATTTATGCGGTCAAGCTTTTTCACTCTTCTGCTGATTAATTCGTGTCGAAATTAACTTCCGGCGTGGTCAGCTTGTCATAGAATTCCACATATTTATCCTTATCCTTCGATGCACGCTGTGCCATGGCCGAGCGCGGATGCTCGTCCAGCGTACCTGTAATCATGTAAGGAATGAGATAACCCCATTCTTCCTTCTCACGAAGTGGAATCATGAAGCGTTCGATGATATCCAGCACCGGACGCAACGTGTAGTGTGTATTCTTCAGATGCGTTACAAGAAGCTCAGTCGGACAGTTGCCCGCAGCGCGCCCCATACCGAACACAGACGCATCCAGCAATTCCACCCCGTGCTCAGCAGCAGTCAGCGTGTTGGAGAACGCAAGCTGCATATTGTTATGCGTATGTACCCCTAAGCGTTTATTCGGCAGATAGTTTTTAAACTTTTCTACCAGATATTCAACATCCTTGTGATCCAGACTTCCGTAGGAATCGACGATATACACGACATCGACCACGCTGTCCTTAATCATTTCAAAAGCTTCAAGGAGCTCATTCTCCATGACATTGGACAAAGCCATGATGTTCAGTGTGGTCTCGTATCCGCGGTCGTGGAATGTTTGAATTAATTCCAACGCCTTGTCCACGTCTTTAATGTAACAGGCAACACGGATCAGATCGAGCATGCTTTCCGTTCGCGGCAAAATATCATCCACATCTACCCGGCCAATATCGACAAGAGCGGATAATTTAGTTTTACCCTTTTGAGGAATTACCTGGCGCAGGAAGTCATCATTCAAAAACCGCCATGGTCCCGCTTGATCGGCGCCCTTAAGCAGCTTAGGGGAATTTTTATAGCCAATTTCCATATAGTCAACGCCAGCCTCATTCAGTCCGGCATACAAGCTCTGTACAAATTCAACGCTGAAATCCCAATTGTTCACCAGTCCACCGTCACGAATTGTACAATCCACAATCTTACAGGGATTTGTCTTCAACAAAAACTTCCCCTTCCATGATGAAATTTATTATTTTATCATACTTGAATTACAGTGCTAAAGTAAAGATGAATATACATTTATTCGCATTCCAGGCATAATTCAAAATATATACATATTGGAAGAAGGATAGATATTGTAGCCTCCCCCTCCCGCATGCTATATTACAGAGTGAAATGAGATTGATTATCACTCTCTTCTGGGGGAATACAGCGAATGAATCAGCCAACTCAACTGTTGAATTTAAAGCCTGGTACAGCAGGCTCCATATATGCAATCAAAGAAATGAATCCAATTCTGCGCCAGCGCTTGTATGATCTTGGCGTTCATGAAGGCTCCACTGTTTTCATGAAGCAGCGTGGTCCCTTTGGAGGTCCTATCACATTGGAATGCAACGGGCAGCTTTTCGGCATCCGCCTGAAAGAGGCGAAAGAAATTGAGGTGTCGATCTGTTGAGCTCCTTTGCGTTGGTCGGTAATCCGAATACTGGTAAAACTTCACTTTTCAACACACTGACGACCTCCTATGAATATGTAGGCAACTGGGCTGGTGTCACCGTAGAAAAAAAGATCGGAGACTTAAAAAATGGCGGCGGCCAGCTGGTCGATCTGCCAGGCATATACTCCCTGCATCCCCTATCCAGAGATGAGAGTGTCGCTGCACAGTATTTAATGGAAGAAACACCCTCCGCTCTCATCAATATTGTGGATGCCTCCCAGTTGGAGAGAAATCTCGCACTTAGCATTCAGCTGCTGGAATATGGGCGTCCGATCATCCTAGGGCTAAACATGATGGATGTGGCCGCAAACCGCGGTATACATGTGGATATTCATAGGCTTCAGGAACAGCTCGGAGTTCCCATTATTCCGCTCGTCGCCCGTACAGGCAAGGGCAGCTCGAAGGTTTTGAGTACGCTGAAGGAAATCCCGGCTGCAGCGTCGCCAGAATTAAAACTGGACTATGGAGCGGCAGAAGCAGCCATAACAGACATTGAAAGCCTGCTCGCAACCACATCCGGACTGCCGAATCACCGCTGGGTTGCACTCCAGCTGCTCGCACAAAACCCAGTTATTCTTCAAGCATTATCCTCCAAAATAGATATGAATTTAGTGAACGACATTAGCAAAAACTGTGAAGAACAGCTCCAGCAGATGGGACTTCCCTCCTCCTTGCCGGATTGGATACGTTCAGTACGCACCGGATTTATCGAAAAACTATGCTCTGCAGCCATGGATCGTTCTTCGCAAAAGCCGCATAATTTGACAGAACGCCTGGACAACATTTTGACCCATCGTTATTTCGGCATACCGATTTTTCTTATATTCATGTTTTTGCTCTTTAAAGTTACGTTTGACTGGATCGGCAATCCGCTGTCGGATGTGCTGGACGGATTTATATCAGGAACGGTAAGTGACGGAATCAATAAAGCGCTGGATCTGGCAGGCGCTTCATCCTTCACCCACGCTTTGATCGTAGACGGCATCGTGGCCGGTGTGGGCGGAGTACTTGTCTTTATTCCGCAAATTTTCATCTTGTTTCTTATCATATCCTTTATCGAGGATTCGGGTTACATGGCTCGTGTCAGTCTATTGATGGACAGTCTCATGGAGGCCGTCGGCCTGAACGGCAAGGCCTTCATTCCTTTTATCATCGGGTTTGGCTGTAATGTACCCGCCGTCATGTCGGCGCGCAGCATTGAACAGCCCAAGGATCGGCTGCTGACCACTCTGCTCATTCCATTGATGTCCTGCTCAGCAAGACTGCCGGTATACGCGTTGTTCGCAGGCGTCTTCTTCCAGAGCCACCAGGCACTTGTCGTTCTATCCATGTATGTACTCGGCATTGCGATGGCGCTGCTGCTGTGCAAGGTATTCTCATCTTACTTGCTGAAGAATGAATCCTCCGTGTTTATCGTAGAACTGCCACCATATCGGTTACCTCAGGGACGCACCCTGATGCGGGGTACCTGGGAAAAAGGCAAAGGATTCCTGAGAAAAGCCGGCACACTCATTCTTGGCGGCTCAGTGCTGATCTGGCTCCTCTCCTACAGCGGACCGGGAGGCTTCGGTGTGGAGATGAATAACAGCTTCCTAGCCAAAATTGGCGGGCTGATGGCCCCGCTGCTGGCACCACTCGGTTTCGGGACCTGGCAGTCAGGTTCTTCACTGTTGACCGGATTTTTAGCAAAGGAAATCGTCGTTTCAACCATGAATATCATTTATCACGTCCCTAATATGGAAGGCTTACAAGGACAGATCGCGCATAGCTTTACATCCCTTCAGGCATTCAGCTTCATGGCATTTGTGCTGCTGTACACGCCATGTCTGGCTACCGTGGGTGTGATCCGCAAGGAGACCTCCTCCTGGCGCTGGACGATATTTTCCATCGGTTATGCAGTCGTTCTTGCTTATCTTATATCTCTGATTATTTATCAGGGCGGCCATTTGTTGGGTTTGTCTTAAGTTGTGGCCCGACCTTACAGAAATGAGGTGCATATCCTTGATTGATATTTTGATTATCGGCGTTATTTTCGCCTATGCTGCATGGACACTTTTCCGTTATGTAAAAAAGAGTAAGAAAGGTGCCTGCGCTTCCTGCTCCCTGAACAAATCCTGTCAGTCAGCCTGTTCTATTCCGGAAGCAACCATGCCTCACACCAATAACGCAGGAGACATCCGTTCCAGAATCCAGCCAAAAGAAAAATAATCATCGTTGCATTTTCACAGCTGACAGAATGCTCTTAGAAAAATAATGGGCAGCCCCAAGTTCCCAAAGGAACCAGGGGCTGCCCATTTTTCATAGTTATTTTTTCATTGCTTCCTGTGAAAGAATCCATTCGGTAATGGTGCGGACCATGACTCCTGTCGCCCCTTTCGGATTGACCCCCCGCTCCTTATTCACAAAAGCCGTACCTGCAATATCCAGGTGGATCCAGGGCAGCCCCTCTGCAAAGGTACCGATAAATAAGCCTGCGGTGATCGCAGCGCCCCTAGCCCCCGTGCTGTTGCTAAGATCGGCCACATCGCTTTTCAGCATATCCCAGAATTCCTTATATGCAGGCAGGGGCCATACCTTCTCACCGGTTCGTTTGGAGGCCAGAATGAACTCCTCGAGCATGGTATCGTCGTTCGTAACCACCCCTGTGGCTATGTCACCCAGAGCCGACAGTACAGCTCCCGTGAGCGTAGCGACATCAATGAGCTTAACAGCTCCCTGCTGCCTCGCATAGGTCATGCCGTCCGCAAGCACAATCCTGCCTTCCGCATCGGTGTTTAAAACCTCTATAGTCCGCCCGCTGAGGCTATGAATAATATCTCCCGGCTTGAATGCATTGCCTCCCGGCATATTTTCAGCTGTGGGGATTACCATCACGACATTAACCGCAGGCCTAAGGATGCCCAAGGCATTCATGACACCGAGCACAGCGGCAGCACCGCCCATATCGCTGATCATTTCCTCCATCCCAACCCGCTTTTTCAGCGAGATGCCTCCTGTATCGAATGTAATGCCTTTACCAACAAGGCCTGTAACATCGCTCCATTCAGCTCTGCCTTGATATTTGATCATTATCAGTCGCGGCGGATGCACACTGCCCTTTCCGACAGCAACCAGTCCGCCCATACCCAGCGTCTCTAGCTGCTTTTCATCCAGAACAGCTGATTCGAATCCATGCTTTTCCGCGATCTCCATGGCGGCCTTGGTCAAATCGTCAGGTACCAGGAAGTTTCCTGGCAAATTGGTTAAATCTCTAGCCAGACAAGTGGACTCAGCATATGCCTTTCCGCGCTGAATGCCAACCTCCCAATCCAATAATTCAGCAGCCGAAACCTTACCTTTTCGCAAAAATATCAGCTGCTCAATTCCCTTGTAGGAGGAAGTATTCTTTTTATACTGCTTATGGCGGTAGGAGCCTAAGATCATTCCTTCCGTTATTGCCTGGGCGGCTACAAGAGCATTTTGCTCCACCGAAAAGGTAAGCAGCGGTGAGCTGAGCTCCCATGCCAGCTTTTTCGCCCTCATTTTTAATGCCTGCCTTGCTGCCTGAGCAGATGCTACTCTTAGTTCCTCTGATGTTAGAGGGCGCTCGCCAGCACCCACAAAAATCACCGTCCGGTATTCTCCGCGTCCCGGAAGCGGGACGGCATACGTTTGAAAAGGCGCAGCCTGAAACAGATGACTCTCCATCAAAGGCATAAGCATTGAATTCCACACCTGCTGCATGCTTCCATCCTGAATGCCCTGGGGTGATACCAATACAATAAACGCGTCAACATCATACTGCCCTGCGTCGAGATCTTCTTTCCAATCCATTGATACCTGTATATGTTCAGAACCGTAATATCCATTCATGGGCGATCTTCCTTTGTCTTGAAGTTTTCGGACGTTTAATCATATATATTATTCCACGTTTGTCCAAAGCAACTCCAAAGACCGTTTCTTTTGCCCAAAAAACAAAACTAGATCATCTCCACAATCGGCAGAGAAATCACAAATTCAGTTCCTTTGCCAACGGTGCTGTTGACGGCGATATACCCTTTATGATTTTTGATAATCCGGTAGCTCACTGACAGTCCGAGGCCTGTCCCGCTTTCCTTCGTCGTAAAAAAAGGATCAAACAGATGAGAGAGCGTATTATGGTCCATCCCTTTACCATTGTCCGTAATGCAGATATGTACGTTCTTGTTGTCGCGATTCGTCTGGATTTCAATTAACCCGCCATTTTCACCGCTTAGGTGATCAATCGCATCCATCGCATTTTTAACCATGTTTAAAATTACCTGCTTGATTTGCTTCACGTCAACTGAGATATGTAGAGGCGGGATGTCGTCATGCAGCATCACTTGGCAGCCTTTCATCAAAGCCTCACTCTCGGTCAGCAGCACGACTTCCTTAAGCAAGGAAAGTACCGGAATAACCGTGGTCTGAGGGGCGGAAGGCTTTGAGGAATTCAAAAATTCGTATATGATATCATTGGCTCTATCGATTTCCATAAGGATAATGCGGGCGTATTCATCTTTTCCTAATTTAATCAGATGGGGTCGCAGCAGTTGAATAAAGCCTCGGATTGCAGTTAGCGGGTTTCGGATTTCATGTGCAATGGAGGCGGATATTTTTCCAAGCATGGCAAGCTTGTCGTTCCTATAGGCGGTTTGTTCAATTTGCTTAAAATCCGACACATCCTTGACGCTAAACAAATAATCTCCATCCATTTGATCGCCGTACGTTACGGTAAGCAGCCACTGGCGACCGGATTCATCCGTCAGCTCATGGTATTTTTTGCAGTGGAAAATCGTTTCACGATAAATCCGCAGGATTTTCTTTTTCTTGAACCGGCTTAGCTGTGGATGTCGCAAAATTTGCAGCAATGTACAGCCCGTAAGGGATTTACGGGACACTTCCAGCAGCCTGGCCATCTGCACATTAATAAACGTCAGCACACCTTCGCTGTCAAACAGCATTACACCGCTATCCAAGTGCTCCAAAATATTTTCATACTTGTTCTTCACCAGCTGCGTAGATTGAAAAGCCTCAAGGGACTGTAGCAACGTCTCCTGGATATCGCTCAACACGATACTCCCCCTTTTCAAGAAAATGAAAGATTCATTCTCTCCCCCATCTCTTATTCTTACATCTATAGACAAACAATAAGAAAGATAGTTTTATCATAGACAAGGTAGCCGGAAAACTCAATCGGAGAAACTGTCGAAAAAACAAAATTATGGTTAAATTTTCTAATTAAATGGCCGCTGCCTTCATATTAGAGGAATTCCTTTTAGCTTAACATATGAACCCCCTCCATTGAATGAAAACAAAAGCACCAAATACATGAATCCACATGTACCGATGCTTTTTACACCTATCATTTTAGGGATTGCTCCCTATTACAATAGATACGCTATGATGATCATGCCTTATGCTGCAATCGCAGCCTCCGCTGGCTCATAACGGCCAATCTTTTCTTTAATTCGCCCTCCCATTTCTCGTCCTGCATTTGTTTGGCTATGGTCAACAAGTCCAGCGCCATATCAATTTGGCTTTGTACGATGTCCTTGGGATCCTCCTTTTCGCAATTGACGACATTTTCGAAAATAGTCTCGTCATCTTCCACGACATAGTCCTGGAAATCAATCTCCCCAGCTCCGTCACCATGCGCATATTCAGCTAAAATTTCATATTCATTCTCAACCTTGTAATGAACTTCAACCCGGTGGCACACGGGACAGAACAGCAGGGGAACATTGTGGACCTGAGTGCGATAATGTTTTAATGTTCCCTTGGTTCCAACCATACTCGCTCCGCAGCAATAACTCATGCTAGTTCACCCTCCTCTTGATTCCACCGTATTCTTCATAATGTATTCGCTTTATTCTATGTCAATTCCTTTTTCCGTTTCAACGGACAGCATAAATTTCCTGCATTTTCTTCCTGTTATATATCAACGTATTTCCCTGGGTTTAAACGAATTATTCAAACCGCAAAGGTGTAAAAAGCCCCCGTTGCCGGTATGAGATACTAACCTCACAGCCGGCAAAGGGGGCTTGTCCATATTTAATGTTAGGCTAACAGGTTCTTGTCTCCTGGTTTCCAGTTCATTGCGCACAATCCGCCGGATTGCAGAGCTTGCAGAACACGGAGAGTTTCTTCAACGCTGCGGCCGATATCATTGTGGTTAACCACTTGATATTTCAGTTCGCCTTCAGGGTTGATGATGAACAAGCCGCGCAGCGCTACGCCTTCTTCTTCGATGTATACACCGTAGTCTTTAGCAACGGATCTAGTGATGTCCGAAGCCAGTGGGAAGTTGATTTGTCCCAGACCGTTGGAATCTCTTGGAGTCGTGATCCAAGCTTTGTGACTGTGGATAGAGTCTGTACTTACGCCCAAGATTTCAGCGTCAAGTGCTTTGAATTGGTCTGCAGCATCGCTAAGTGCTGTAATCTCAGTCGGGCACACGAATGTGAAGTCCAGAGGATAGAAGAAGAATACGAGCCATTTACCGCGGTAGTCGGTCAGACTTGCTTTACTGAAGTCGGATCCGTCACCTGTTACGGTTTCCATTGTAAAATCAGGAGCTGCTTTACCTACTAAACGTTCTGCCATGTTTAAAAATCCTCCTTTGAGATATATATAGAATGATTGAAAAGCTAACCTTTCATTCCATTCTATATGAAAGAAAAACAATAGTTTTTCTTATTTCATAGTATATGTGATCCCTGTGGAATCTACATTTAAAATGGTATCATTCGTCCTTTTCAAAGTCAAGACTATAAACGTTATTTATTTATAATAATTATAAATAAGATGTTTTCGTGAACAAAAGCTTCCTATTAATATGTAGTTACTTTGAAGCTCGTCTACATTCCGATTTTAAGTATGTACTATATCCCCTCAATACATGCAACAAGCGGGTATCACTTTAATGAAGTGACACCCGCCTGCTATGTTCATCTCAGTCATCTGTACGTATTACTTCTTGATGGCTGCTACAATCAGATCTCCCATCTCACGCGTACCAATCGCTTTGCTCTTATCCACGGCGATATCGCTCGTACGATGTCCTTCGTTCAGTACCTGGGATACCGCTGCTTCAATGGCATCCGCCGCATCGGCATAATTGAATGTCAGACGGAACATCAGGGCAAGCGACAGGATCGTTGCAATCGGGTTAGCCAGGTTCTGGCCCGCGATATCCGGTGCAGAGCCATGTACCGGCTCAAACAATCCGAATGCACCCTCGCCCATCGAAGCTGATGCCAGCATACCGATGGAACCGGTCAGCATAGCCGCTTCATCACTGAGGATATCTCCGAACATATTTTCCGTCACGATAACATCAAAGCTTGCCGGACGGCGGAGCAGCTGCATAGCGCAGTTATCAACGAGTACATGCTCCAGCTCAACATCCGGATAATCTGCAGCTACACGGATGACGACTTCGCGCCACAGGCGCGAGGTTTCAAGCACGTTAGCTTTGTCGACGGAAGCAAGCTTCTTGCGGCGCTTTTGGGCAATTTCGAAGCCTTGGCGCACAATGCGCTCTACTTCAGCTACGTTGTATACGCAAGTATCAACCGCTTCTTCGCCATGCTCACCCTGGCGTCTGAACTTGTCTCCAAAATAGATTCCTCCGGTCAGTTCACGTACGACCATCAGATCCGTTCCTTCAAGCACTTCCGGTTTCAGTGTCGAAGCATCCTTCAGGCAGTCGAACACAACGGCCGGACGAAGATTGGAGAACAACCCGAGTGCTTTGCGAATGCCCAGGAGGCCGGTTTCCGGGCGCAGCTCCTTGGAATTGCTGTCCCATTTTGGACCGCCTACAGCGCCAAGCAGAACAGCATCGGCATTTTTACAAACGGACAATGTCTCTTCCGGAAGAGGTGTGCCTTTTTCGTCTATGGCAATACCGCCAAACAGAGCATGCTCTGTTTCAAAAGTATATCCAAACAGTTCTTCTGTACGTTTAAGCACTTTCTCGGCTTCCGCTACGACCTCTGGTCCTATTCCGTCTCCGCTGATTACGGCAATTTTCTTCACTTCTGGCATGTTTTCCGTCACTCCTTATGGTTACTTCTCACTGATCTAATTATCTATCTATGTTGTATCACATTCTCAAGGCTGTTGACCAAGATATAGAATCTATCACCTTTATAGTTTTCTCCTATAAACAGGTGTTATGCCGTGATCATCGGTCTTTTAAATCGAATCTCAAGTTGCCCTATCCTGATTATTCCAGTTAAAATAGTATTGTGAATCAATTTCATAACTCACTAAAACGATAAAATTGAAACTATATATAGACCAATAAAACCGTTTGGATCTATATATAGCCTTGATTGAAGCAGCTTAAGGTATTATGAAATTGATTCTTGCATAGTCCAAAAAAATCGCCGAAGGAGTTGAACGATTTTGCAATACACCTATCTCGGTAAATCAGGTCTGAAGGTCAGCCGCTTATGTCTGGGTACGATGAATTTCGGCCCGGCGACGGATGAAAAGGAAGCGTTCCGCATCATGGATGCTGCCTTGGATGCCGGAATCCAGTTTTTTGACACCGCTAACATTTATGGCTGGGGTCAGAACTCCGGTCTTACTGAAACGATCATCGGCCGCTGGTTCGCTCAAGGCGGAGGCCGCCGCGAAAAAGTTGTACTCGCTACCAAGATCCATGGTAACATGCATGACCCGGCTGACGGTCCGAACAGCACGGAGGGTCTGTCTTCGTACAAAATCCGCCGTCATCTGGAAGGCTCGCTGAAGCGTCTGCAAACCGATCATATCGAGCTGTATCAGATGCATCATGTGGACCGCAATGTATCCTGGGATGAGCTGTGGGGTGCATTCGAGCTCGCGGTGTCGCAGGGCAAAATCGGTTATGTCGGTTCCAGCAACTTTGCGGGCTGGCAGATTGCCCAAGCCCAGGGTGAAGCGCAAAGACGTCATTTCCTCGGCCTCGTGGCAGAACAGCATAAATATAACCTGAACTGCCGTCTGCCTGAGCTGGAAGTCCTTCCTGCCGCAAAAGCTATGGGACTCGGCGTGATTCCTTGGAGCCCGCTGGACGGGGGCATGCTTGGACGTAATGCGCTGAAAAAGCTGGAAGGCACCCGCAGCGGCAACAACCCGAACAAAATCGAGAAACATCGTGCTCAGCTTGAAGCCTTCGCAGAATTATGCAACGAGCTTGGCGAACCACAGGATAATGTCGCGCTTGCCTGGCTGCTGACTCATCCTGCAGTCACAGCGCCAATCATCGGTCCTCGCACATTGGAGCAGTTTGAAAGCTCGCTGCGCGTCGTTGAGATTAAGCTGGATGAAGCCGTATTAAAGCGGTTGGATGAAATTTTCCCAGGACCGGGCGGTGAAGCTCCGGAAGCCTACGCTTGGTAATTGTTTTTGAAATTTATTGCCTAACAAGTATAAAAATGTCCTGATAAATAAATAAAGGCAGGCCGCCATCTGCGGTCTGCCTTTTGATATGTCTGCTGGCAAGAAAAATTCAATCTTCTTACAAGCTTGCCCGTTCTCTCTTGCTGAATGTTTTGCGCTTCTCGATAAGCTGGTTTAGCGCATCCACGTAAGCACGCGCACTGGCCTCCAGAATATCTGTGCTGAGCCCGCGTCCTTGCGCGGATACATCATTTTGGGTCAGGACTACATGAACCTCACCCTGCGCATCCTTACCACGAGAGACCGACTTGATGGAGTAATCGGACAAGGTGACCTCTTCACGGGTCGCTTTATCGATCGCGTTATAAATCGCATCTACCGAACCATTACCTTCCGCTTCCTCTTCAAGCTCCTGATCCTGATCCTTGATAATACGTACCTGGGCTGTAGGAACCGAACGATTGCCATAGGTAACGTAGATCGTTTCCAGTTGGAAAACTTCCGGTGTATCCACCAGCTTCTCTTCTACCAGAGCCATAATATCGTCATCGGATACTTCCTTCTTCTTGTCCGCAAGCACTTTGAATCTGGCAAAAGCCTGGT
Source organism: Paenibacillus sp. J23TS9 (assembly GCF_018403225.1). NCBI lineage: Bacteria > Bacillati > Bacillota > Bacilli > Caryophanales > Paenibacillaceae > Paenibacillus > Paenibacillus sp. J23TS9. The sequence continues at coordinate 15,231 of NZ_BOSG01000004.1, forward strand.
TCAGCTGCTGTTCATCCAGCTCATATCCCATGTCTAGCAGTTTTTCACGGAATGCATGGCGCCCTGAGTGCTTGCCAAGTACCAGCTTGCTTTCTTTCAGACCGATGGTTTCAGGAGTCATGATTTCATACGTCGTTTTCTCTTTCAACATGCCATCCTGGTGAATACCGGATTCATGGGCAAAGGCGTTCGCACCGACAATCGCTTTATTACCCGGAACCACCATGCCAGTAAGCTTACTGACCAAACGGCTTGTGCGAGAAATTTCCGACAAATTCATAGAAGTCTTGGCACCGAAAAATTCCTGACGGGTCTCCAGCGCCATGGCAATCTCTTCAATCGCCGTATTGCCTGCACGTTCACCGATTCCGTTAACGGTCCCTTCAATCTGGTCGGCACCGTTTTGGATAGCGGCGAGTGTATTGGCCGTGGCCATTCCGAGATCATTATGACAATGCGCGCTGAGCTGCACCTTCTCGATATCCGGAACATTTTCCTTCAGGTATTTGAAGATCGCACCATATTCCGAAGGGTTCAGGTATCCGACCGTATCCGGAATATTGACGACTTTCACACCTTCATTCACTGCCATTGAGACCATCTCAACCATGAAATCCAGCTCGGTGCGTCCAGCATCCTCCAGAGAAAATTCAATCTTGGAAAAATACTTCTTCGCATACTGCAGAGCGGATTGTGCGGTTTGAAGCACCTGCTCCTTCTCCATACGCAGCTTATGCTTCCGGTGAATCGGCGAAGTGGCCAAAAAGATGTGGATGCAAGGATCCTGTGCACCAATCAGTGCTTCACGAACAGCATCGATGTCCTGTTCTCTGGAACGGGATAAGCCGATGACGGTTACATCCTTCACCGCTTTAGCTACCGCGTTCACCGCTGCCAAATCTCCAGGAGATGCGGCAGGGAAGCCTGCCTCCATACGGTCGATGCCCAATTTTTCCAACTGATATGCAATCTCGAGTTTCTCACGGGTATTCAGGTTTACGCCAGGAGACTGCTCCCCGTCGCGTAATGTTGTGTCAAACACATAAATTTTTCGCAAGTCCAAGGCACCTCCTTCATCATACAAAACCTCTTAAAAAAAACCCCCACAACGTGGCGCTTCTGCTTCGAAGCCTTCCAAAAACCTTGTGGGGACCCCGAATAAATAATCTCTTAAAACTTCTGATGCGGCTCACGCATATGCACGGCCGCATCAAAAGGGAATAATATCGTATAATTATGAATTATTTCTTAATCCAATGCATCATTTCACGCAGCTGGGCACCAACAACTTCGATCGGATGGTTAGCTTCGTTGCGGCGAGTCGCATTCAGGAATGCACGGTTCGATTGGTTTTCAAGAATAAAGTCGCGTGCGAATTTACCTTGTTGGATATCGTTAAGTACTTCTTTCATTGCTTTCTTCGTTTCATCAGTTACGACGCGTGGTCCAGTTACATAATCACCATACTCGGCAGTGTTGGAGATGGAATCACGCATGTTAGCCATGCCGCCTTCATAAATCATGTCGACGATCAGCTTCATTTCATGCAAGCATTCGAAATATGCCATTTCAGGAGCATATCCTGCTTCAACCAAAGTTTCGAAGCCGGCTTTGATCAGGGCAGTCACACCGCCACAAAGTACAGCCTGCTCACCAAACAGGTCGGTTTCGGTTTCTTCACGGAAGGAAGTTTCGATAACCCCTGCACGTGTACAGCCGATACCTTTTGCATAAGCAAGGCCAATTTGCTTGGCTTGTCCGGTTGCATCCTGCTCGATTGCGATCAGACCCGGTACGCCGAAGCCTTCAACGTAAGTACGACGAACCATGTGACCTGGGGATTTTGGAGCTACCAGAAGCACGTCCGCATCCTTAGGAGCCACGATTTGTCCGAAGTGGATGTTGAAGCCATGGGAGAACATCAGAGCTGCACCTTTTTTCAGGTTTGGTTCGATGTCATTTTTATAAACCGAAGCTTGAGTTTCGTCCGGCATCAGGATTTGTACGATGTCCGCTTTGCTTGTTGCTTCAGCAACGGAGAGAACTTCAAAACCATCATTTTTTGCTTTATCAAAAGATTTTCCTTCGCGAAGGCCGATAATTACTTTCACACCACTGTCACGCAGGTTTTGTGCTTGGGCATGACCCTGGCTACCATAACCGATCACCGCAACTGTTTTGCCTTTCAATACGCTAAGTTCTGCATCCTGTTCATAATAAGTAGTAACTGCCATGTTAATAAATCCTCCTTTATTTTTAAAAAGAACCCTTATGAAGAGCGGGTGTTTCAAGAGACCCTGACTTGCTTCTATGCCGATCTCTTCAAACCCCCGCTCTTTAAGCGGGTGTTTTATTTAATCCGTTTTCATTGCATGATTATACATTTCCGCGAATCATCGCTGTAACGCCGGTTCGGGATAGCTCGCGAACGCCGTATGGCTTTAAGAGCTCAATCATAGCGTCAATTTTAGTGGTATCCCCTACCACCTGCACCATCAGGTTGTGGCTGCCGATGTCAACCACCGATGCCCGGAAAGTTTCAACAACCCCCATGATTTCAGGACGGTTGGCCGGTTCGGCGTTAACCTTGATGAGCGCCAACTCCCTTGCCACCATAGGATTGGAGCTAAGATTGATGACTTTAATGACGTCGATCAGCTTATACAGCTGCTTTTCAATCTGTTCCAGTGTTTGCTCATCACCAATGGTCACAATCACCATCCGCGAGAGTCCTACTTCTTCCGATTGTCCTACTGTGATACTTTCAATATTAAATCCGCGTCGGCCAAACAGTCCGGAGACCCTTTGCAAAACGCCCGGCTGGTCATTAACTAGAACGGCGATGGTATGTCTCGTACTCATATTTATGCATCTCCCAACAACATTTGATCAATGGTCGAGCCTTGAGTTACCATCGGGTACACGTTTTCACCCTTGCTGACCACGAATTCGACAACGACAGGTCCAGGTGTTTCAAGCGCTTCCGCCCAAGCTTTGTGGGCTTCTTCCTTGTTGGTTGCCCGGAGCCCTTTAACACCATATGCCTCAGCCAATTTCACGAAATCAGGACTGCCTTCCAGATCAATGTGGCTGTAACGGTTGTCGTAAATCAACTCCTGCCACTGACGGACCATGCCCAGCACCTGATTGTTGATGATAACAATTTTGACCGGGATGTTGTTTATGGCACATATCGCCAGCTCTTGCGAGCACATTTGCATGCCGCCATCACCGTTGATCGAGATGACCAGGCGTTCCGGATGAGCCATCTGGGCACCGATTGCAGAAGGCAATCCGAATCCCATCGTTCCCAGTCCGCCAGATGTAATCCATGACCGCGGTTGGTTGAATTTATAATACTGAGCCGACCACATTTGATGTTGTCCAACGTCCGTCGTAACAATGGCTTCGCCTTTGGTCGTGTCGTTCAGCATCTCGATAACCCATTGTGGTTTGAGAACTGTATCGGAATCCTGATAACGGTAAGGCTGCTCCATTTTCAACTGCTGAATCCGGGTTCTCCAGGCATCCGCCTTAGCCGCACGCTTCACTTCCGGATTAAGCATCTCCAGAACCGTCTTCACATCACCGACAATCGGGATATCTGTCGGAACGTTCTTACCGATTTCCGCCGGATCAATGTCGATATGCACAATCTTGGCATGAGGGGCGAATCCGTCCAGTTTGCCTGTTACCCGGTCATCAAATCGGGCTCCGATGTTGATCAGAAGATCCGACTCCTGAATCGCAATATTCGACGTATAGGTTCCGTGCATTCCCGGCATCCCGGTCCAAAGCTCATGACCGCTTGGGAAAGCTCCCAGTCCCAAAAGCGTTGTCGTGATCGGAATCTCTGTCCGCTTCACGAATTCGAAGAGCTCTTCATGGCCTCCGGAGTAGATAACCCCGCCTCCTGCCAGAATCATCGGACGCTCGGCATCCTCAATCGCCTGTACCAATTTATCCAACTGCAGTTTGTTTGGCACCATCCGTGGATTATATCCGCGAAGGTTTACCGCGTTGCTGCTTGGCTCAAACAAAGTCAATGCTGCTGAAACATCCTTTGGAATGTCGATCAGTACCGGACCTTTGCGGCCAGTTGAAGCGATGTGGAATGCTTCATGAATGACCCGCGGCAGATCTTTCACGTCTCTAACCAGGTAGCTGTGCTTCGTAATCGGCATCGTAATGCCGGTGATATCGGCTTCCTGGAAAGCATCGGTTCCGATCAGTGTAGTGGCCACGTTGCCTGTAATGACTACCAGAGGAACGGAATCCATGTAAGCTGTGGCAATTCCTGTGACCAGGTTTGTCGCCCCCGGTCCCGATGTTGCAATACATACGCCGACTTTACCGCTCGCTCTTGCATAGCCGTCTGCCGCATGAATGGCTCCCTGCTCATGACGAGTTAGCACATGTTTGAAATCCTCAAATCCATACATCGCATCGTAAATATAAAGCACTGCCCCACCTGGATATCCGAAAACACACTCGACGCCTTCAAGTAAAAGGCTGCGAAGCAATATTTCCGAGCCGGTAATGACTTCCGGCTTCATCCATTTCTCACGTAGTTGTTCTGTAGACCGCACTTCAGGAATTTGCGCGCTCATCAGTCATCCTCCTCCTCATAATTTACATACATGTAACTTTCAAAAAAAACAAAAAACCTTCCGTCCTCCACGCAGAATGATTCTGCGTGAGGGACGAAAGGTTGTGCTTCCGTGGTACCACCCATATTTGCCATGCATCTCGCAATGCTAGGCCTCACCAGGTATAGAAAATAAGGATCGACACTCTAGAGAGTCAGCCGTTTCCATACCCAAAGTCCGTAACGTGGACTTGACGATTCTCCCTAATAAGCTTTAGCGCTTTTCAGGAGAACAGCTCCGAGGTGAGCTCGTATAAAAGGGATTTTGGTGGAGGTTACAGCAATTCCTCACACTCTCTGAGCAAAAGGGCCCTTTAAACTTCGTCCTCTTCATTGCCGATCACGATATATTCGTTAAAATGTTTAGACACATTATATGATTCATCGAACTTAAAAGTCAATACCCTTATTTTTAAAAGCAGAAAATCACCAACACAATAGACTACACACCTACTTCTGCCTTCCCTCATATGATGACATGTATTCATCTTTGATGAAGCCCATCTTGAAGGGAGGACAGACGTGATGATCAGGTATCGGAGACCCAAACAAGACGATGCGTTCATTATGCGATTAATCGATTCCCAACTTGTCCCACTCTCACATTTAAACACGGTTCAGCTTGAAGCCGTTCGCAAGGATATTCCCAAAAGATTGGGCCGTGGGATTACCTTGATAGCATGCCAAAATTACGAGGATAACCCGTTTGGCTTTGTTCATTACATCCTGCATGGCGACCTGCTGTATATCGATATGTTGGCCGTCGCACCCGAATCACAGCGCAAAAGATGGGGCAATACGCTGATGGTTCATGCTGAAAAATTCGCAGTGTCACGCGGGTGCAAACGGTCCAAAGTGATGGTTGATGCCGGTAATGCCAGCGGTCTATCTTTTTATAAAAAACTGGGTTATGTTACAGTGCGATACCACACTCAAAATCATTGTCATGAGCTGGAAAAAACATTATAGTCCGGCTCAAGAAAAAAGTCTGTCGACGTAGTTACACGCAAGACAGACCGCTTTTAGCGGGAGATTTTCTTACGAGATCCAGAGATCCGGATTACACCGTCTTCGGAGTTGATACGGTATGATCTCTTAGAAAAATCCAAATCCTCCCGGATATCCTCCTGGATACCCTCCATAACCATATCCCGGAACGCCGCCGTATGGAACGTGCCCGGGACCAGGACCGTAACCAAATCCGCCACCGCCGTAGAAGCCGCCGGCAAATGGAGCTGTTCCAATGGCCAAAAGATCGAACAAGACGAGAGGAATTATCGCCTTGGTTTGTACGGTTTTCCCTTTGGAACGCTGAAGAATCAGGCGGTTGCCAGATATGCGAACAAGTTTGCCGGTAACGAGGTTACCGTCTTTTTTGACAGCCACTATATGTTGACCTATCAGCTTTTGCGCTTGTTTACGGGTAACAGACTGTTGCATGAGACCCCTCCTCCAAATGTGTTCACTGGCAGTCTATTCCGCAAGTTACCAATGCGCTTGTTCCATAGCCCGGTGTACCTCAAGTTTGATGCCCAGTCTTAACCGATTAGCTACAGCCTCCACAAAAAAAGGCCGCATCCCCAATTAATGGAGTGCAGCCTCTTTGACATGATTGAATATGCGTTTGATGATTATCGTTTGCCCGGGTCGTACGGTTCCCCCAGTGCGGCAGGTGCGGAAGATTTCCCGACTGCAGCCACGAGTACAATAACCGTGAGAACATAAGGCAGCATGTAGATAAATTCTTGAGGAATATCCTTGGACCACGCGAACAACTGGAAGTAGTTCCCAATTGCCTGTGAAAAGCCGAAGAAAACAGCCGCGCCAAAGGCTCCAAGCGGATTCCATTTACCGAAAATCATCGCAGCGATCGCGATAAAACCTTGACCGGAAATCGTATTATGCGAGAACGTGTTTGTCGTCGTTAAAGTGATGGTTGCACCACCGAGAGCAGCAAGTGCGCCACTCAAAATAACACCGATATAACGCATACGCAGTACTTTTACACCTACCGTGTCCGCAGCACTTGGATGTTCACCAACAGCACGGAGGCGAAGCCCGAACGAAGTTTTGTACAACACATAAAAAGCTACCAGCACCAAAATAATGGCCAGATAGGTTGTCGGGTAGTTGTTAAAAATACCTTCCCCGATAATCGGAATTTTCGACAGGAACGGGACAGGCCATTTCTCCAGCCCTTCCTTCAACAGCGTGGTTTCGCCTGCGCCGTCAAACAACAATTTAACCATGTAGAGCGTGCTTCCCGCTGCCAAAAAGTTAATGACGACACCACTGATGACCTGGTCCGCCTTAAACGTAATTGAGGCGACAGCATGAATCAGGGAAGCGATAATACCCATGACCAGAGCAGCTAGAATACCGATATATGGAGATGCCGCTCCCATACCTGCGTCTTCCGCATAAAAGGATGCTACACCCGCGGCAAATGCACCGAAGGTCATCAAGCCCTCAATACCGATATTGGTTACACCGGAACGTTCAGAGAAGATGCCGCCGATGGCAGCAAAGATGAGCGCCGTAGAAAATACGAGCGTCGTATTAATCAGCTGGCCGATTGTTGTCATCCAATCCATTTACAACACCTTCTCTTTCTTGCGCTTAAGATACAAGGGCTTTAGAACCCAGCGCACAATGCCTTGTGCAGCAATGAAGAATATAATCGAACCGATTACGATACGAATAATTTCAGGTGGAACACCAGCACCAAAACTCATGCCTGCAGATCCGTAAGTCAGCACGCCGAACAGCGATGCGGACAGCAGAATACCGAACGGATGATTCATACCGATCAGCGCAACTGCGATTCCGTCGAAGCCAACGCCAGGAGAGCCCGTAAAGATCGCTTGATAATGGAATACACCCAGTACCTGGAAAGCGCCTCCCAAACCGGCAAAGACACCACTGATGAACATTGCTTTCACGATATTCTTCTTCACGTTCATACCGGCATATTTGGCTGCATCCCCATTGTGTCCTACCGCTCTAAGTTCATAACCCTGCTTACTCTTCCACATGTAAATAAAGAAGAATACGGCAGCCAAAATAGCAATGATCGTCCCCCAGTGCATCCGCGCATTATCGAATGCGGTAGACAGCCAGCCGATGGAAATCGAGGCGGTATCCTTAATTTCCTCAGATCTTTGCTGGCCCTTCTGGAGCAGGAAGGATCTCACGATATAGTTACTGAAATACAAAGCCGTCCAGTTCAGCATAATCGAGATAATAACCTCGTTTACACCCCGCTTGGCCTTCAGGTAACCGGTAATGCCCGCCCAAATCCCGCCAGCAAGTCCGCCAGCAATAATAGCTACCAGCGCATGCACAACAATGGGAAGGCCCGTCAATTTAATACCTACTGCAGAGGCTGCAGTCATACCCATAATGTACTGACCTTCGGCACCGATGTTAAATAGACCGGCGCGGAACGCGAACGCAACCGCAAGGCCTGTCATAATCAGCGGGGTAATTTCGCGGATGGCTTCACCGAAATCATACACATTACCGAAAACAGTCGAAAATAAGGAGCTGTATGCGAGCAGCGGGTTATAGCCGCCAATCAGCATAATGATAGCACCCACAATGAGACCAAGAACAATGGCTACCAGCGGTACCAGGAGGCTGTTTAGGGAAAATATTTTAAATACTTTACTCATTATGCTGTACCTCCCGCAATCTTACTGCCCGCCATCATGAGACCAAGCTCCTGGTCATTGGTTTGCTCAGGCAGAACCTCACCAACGATTTGTCCTTCATAGATCACGGCAATCCGGTCGGATACGTTAATGATTTCATCCAGCTCGAAAGAGATCAGGAGTACGGCTTTGCCTTGATCACGCTGTGCAACAAGCTGCTTTTGCACGAACTCAATGGCACCAACATCCAGACCACGCGTCGGCTGTGCTGCAATGAGCAGATCAGGATTCTTATCTATTTCCCGGGCTATAATCGCCTTCTGCTGGTTACCACCAGACAGGGAACGGGCTTTCGTCTCGATGCTAGGGGTTCTGACGTCAAAATGCTCAATCAGGCGCGATGCCTGTTTGTCAATCGCATTCTTATTCAAAAAGCCGCCTTTGTTATACGGTGATTGATAATAGGTTTCGAGCACCATATTTTCACTCATGGAGAAATCAAGAACGAGTCCATGCTTATGTCTGTCTTCTGGAATGTGGGACACGCCACTTTCTGTGATATGGCGCGGATTTTTATTCGTGATATCCTTGCCTTTCAGCTCGATAATACCGCTATCCACATGACTGAGACCGGTTAAAGCCTCGATCAGTTCACTTTGTCCATTCCCGTCGACACCGGCGATTCCCAGAATTTCCCCTGCCCGGACATTCAGGTTCAGACCGTCCAGTACAGCGATTCCGTCCTTATTTTTCAAAGTTAAGTTTTTAACTTCAAGCACAGTCTCTTTCGGCGTCGCAGGTTTTTTGTCCACTTTGAAGGATACGCTGCGTCCGACCATTTTCTCCGCAAGTTCATTCGGATTGGTCTCTGCTGTTTTCAAAGTATCGATGACCTTGCCGCGACGAATGATCGTAACCGTATCTGAAATCTGCATAATTTCCTTAAGCTTGTGTGTGATGAGGATGATTGATTTACCTTCCTCGACGAGACGCTTCATAATTCCCATCAATTCACTGATTTCTTGCGGTGTCAGGACAGCTGTTGGCTCATCGAAAATGAGAATGTCAGCGCCGCGATAAAGCGTCTTCAAAATTTCGACACGCTGCTGCATGCCGACAGAAATATCCTGAATCTTGGCATTCGGATTAACTTTGAGACCGTACTGGTCGGAAAGCTTCTTAATTTTGGCAACCGAGGTTTTATAATCAAGATGGACTCCCATTTTTTTAGGCTCCATGCCCAGTACGATATTCTCGGTTACGGTAAACGGCTGTACGAGCTTGAAATGCTGATGCACCATTCCGATGCCCAGCTCAATCGCCTTATTAGGGCTGTCGATCATGACTGGTTCGCCATTGACCTCGATCCCGCCTTCATCCGGCTGGTACAATCCGAAAACAATGTTCATCAAGGTTGATTTTCCTGCACCATTCTCACCGAGCAGTGCATGGATCTCGCCCTTGTGCAGCTTTAAGCTGATGGAGTCGTTGGCAACGATGCCGGGAAAGCGTTTGGTTATTTGCTTCAACTCAACGACAGGGGTTGCTGCATCCATGAGATCACCCTTATATCATAATTTTGGCCAAAGAACGTAAGACAAGGCTAGTTATATCAACCAGCCTTGCCGTTTAATAAACGCATTAAATTCTCAGATGATCAGAGCGGATAATATTATTCCTCTGGAACTTTAATTTCGCCGCTGATGATTTTTTCCTTGTAGCTGTCAACTTCCTTCAACACATCTGCAGGAACGTTTTTGGTCGAAGTATCAGCCAGGCCAACACCGTTTTCTTTCAGACCCAGAGTTTCGGATCCGCCTTTGAACGTACCGTCGATTACTTCTTTAGTAACCTTGTCAACTGCAGTGGATACACCTTTAACCATTGAAGTCAGAGTTACATCATCGCCAAATTCCAGAGATTGGTCTTTGTCAACGCCGATAACCCAAACTTTGCTGCCGCCTGCTTTATTACGGGAAATAGCTTCGTTAAATACGCCAGTACCGGTTGCGCCGGAAGCGTGGAAAATGATGTCTACGCCGTCATTGTACATTGTAGCTGCAGCTGCTTTACCTTGGTCAGGCTTGTCAAATGCGCCAGTGTAGTTGATTTTGAGTTCAGCGCTTGGATTGGCAGCTTTCACGCCAGCCTTGAAGCCTGCTTCAAAACGTTTGATAACCGGAATTTCGGAACCGCCGACAAAGCCGACTTTACCTGTTTTCGTCATTTTACCTGCAACGACACCAACCAGGAAAGCACCTTCGTTTTCAGCAAAAGTTACGGAACGCACGTTAGGAGCATCTACAGTAGCATCGATGATCGCCAGTTTTGCATCCGGATTTTGTGTTGCAACGGTTTTCATATCTTCGCCAAGGTCAAAACCGATACCCCAAGTGAGGTCATATTTACCTTTAACGTATTTGTTCAGGTTTGTAACATAGTCTTCCTTGGACTTACTTTGCAGATATTGAACTTCGATACCTTTGTCCTTCTGCAAACCTTCAAGAGCTTCCCAAGCGGATTGGTTAAAGGATTTATCATTAACCCCGCCCACGTCAGTTACCAGACCTACTTTAACACTGGACTTTGCAGTCCCTGCAGTATCTCCGCCGGATGCATTTGTCTCTTCTTTCTTTTTACCGCAACCAGCGAGTACGACTGAAAACGCGAGCAGCATGATCAGCGACAACTTGAACATCTTTTTCATTGAAATTTGTCCCCCCAGAATGAATTCTTTCCTCTCATTCGTACAGCTTAGTCAGCAATTGATCTATGGTCAATTAATTGCGGGAATGAGCTTGTACAAATGTTGGACTTTTCACATTTCAGATTATACCTTCTCGAAACGTCAAAATCCAGCATATTTATATCAGAATTGAAAACTTTTTTTGGATAAAAACGAAAGAAAGCGCTTTATTTAGACAAATAATGACAACCTGCGTAAGCGAAGTGTCATGTTATGTGACAATACGCGTTAATGCGTTAAAAGATTACCACATCATCCCGGTATAAAATGCCATCTTTTCAGATGATTGCCTCTGACTCATGTCAGATTATTTACTACAGGTGCAACCATCGTTTTTACTCCATAAAAAAACCGCCGGTTAAGGCGGTTTTTTCTATAAAATAACGCTATAATTAAGCGTTGATTTTTTCTTTAGCAACAGTAGCGATAGAGTTGAATGCAGTGATATCATTCACAGCAAGATCAGCCAGCATTTTGCGGTTGATGTCCACTCCAGCCAATTTCAAACCATGCATCAGTTTGTTGTAAGACAGACCGTTAATGCGGGCAGCCGCATTGATACGAACGATCCAAAGTCTGCGCATGTTACGTTTTGTTGTACGACGGTCACGGTATGCATATACCAAAGACTTCATCACTTGTTCGTTAGCTGTTTTAAAAATACGGTGTTTGGAACCGAAATAACCTTTTGCAAGTTTCAATACTTTCTTATGTCTACGACGAACAACGAATCCGCCTTTTACTCTTGCCATAATAATAAACCTCCCAAAAATGTGTTGTTAACTATTTCAAGTTAGCCAAGCCTTGTTTCAAGCGTTTTACATCCCCCGGAGCCATTTCTGGGTTACCTGCCAATACACGTTTAGCGCGTTTGGACTTGTGGGAAAGCAAATGGTTTCTGTAAGCTTTGTAACGAGTTACTTTACCGGAACCAGTTACTTTGAAGCGGCCTTTCAGGCTGCTGTGTGTTTTCATTTTAGGCATTGTACTTCCTCCTCAGGACTATTGGGCTTTAGGAGCCAGAATCATAATCATACTACGGCCTTCCAGTTTCGGTTGGCGTTCAACCGCAGAAATTTCAGCAACCTCTGCTTTGACGCGTTCCAAAATCTTCTGGCCGATGTTGGCGTGAGTGATTTCACGTCCGCGGAAACGGACAGAACATTTCACTTTGTCGCCTTCATTCAAAAACTTGACGACATTGCGAAGCTTGGTTTGGTAATCATGCTCCTCAATGTTAGCTCGGAACCACACTTCTTTGATATCAACGATCTTCTGGTTCTTACGGGCTTCCTTCTCTTTCTTTTGCTGCTCATAACGGAACTTACCGTAATCCATAATGCGGCACACCGGAGGCTTAGCCTGTGGCGCCACATTCACCAGATCAAGATTCAAATCCACTGCCATCTGCAGAGCTTCACGAGTTGGCTTGATACCAATTTGTTCTCCGTCCGCTCCAACAAGACGAACCTCTTTTGTCCGAATTTCGTCATTAATCATATGTTCCTTACTGATAACCGTCCACCTCCAGATCAAATGGTTATTCTTTGCAAAGCAAAATAAAAAGGGATACCGGTGTCATCTACCAGCATCCCTATGATCAATTCTTCATGAAATTTCGCATTCATAAATCATCGGACCATAACCCGCAGACTTTCGTCAGTCAGGTGAGAAGCTGGTGCTTCTGCTTGAAAATCCATTTTGTTATTAACGTACTTGAGTACTTTAACACATGAGTAAGGCAGTTGTCAACCTCAAAAGACAAGTTTATCCCTGCTTGCTCTGTACTTCCTCCAGACGAACCACACGCGTATGCTCGGTATGGCTCCACTGCTTGTTGTTCTGCGTGAAGAACGCATAGAACGTAATCGGGTACCAGGAAATCAGGTAGATCGGGAAGAGTATCAGATACAGATACACCTTCTTGTAAGTAACCTTTTCCAGGAACATGGCTGCCAGGAATGTAAATACGTTCGCGGCAATAGCTGTAAAGCTGAGCCATACAGGCAGGTAGCCGTACAGGTTCGCAATATGCGGACCGTGGAAGAACGTGCTGTCAAGCCACATCACTGCTGTCATCAGGAAAGTCAGTAGTACGATGTATACGTTAGCTCCATACAAAGCAAGATCCAGCTTAACTATACTGCGTTCCTTGATGCTCTGCCACAGCAGAGGGAAGAAATAGCGGCGCGCAACCGTAAAGTGTCCCTGCATCCAGCGCAGACGCTGTCTTGCCGAGGCTTTGAATGTCAGCGGCTTTTCGTCAAATACTTTGGCATCGTAATTAAACTTCGGATACACACCGCGTTTGACGCTGCGCATCGTAAACTCCAAATCTTCGACCAGACTTGTTGCTCCCCAGCCGATTTCCTTTAGCAGGTTGGTTTCAAAGCACATTCCCGTACCGCCGAGGAAGTTAGCCATATTCATGTTATGGCGCGAAAGCTGCCACAAACGGTTGATGTACCAATACGAAATACCGTAAGCGGCCGTGATCCAGGAATCCTCTGGATTCTTAGTGTCAATGTATCCTTGAATGACGCGTGCGCCGGAGCACAAATCGTCGTTCATTTCTTTCAGGAAGTTCACATCCGCCAAGTTGTCAGCATCGAACATCACGACAGCGTCATACTGGCGAGGCAGAGCCCACAATTCTTTAAGCATCCATTCGATGGCATAGCCTTTGCCGCGAAGATTGTTGTTCGTGCGTACGCAGGCATTCATGCCATGCTCCCGGACGATCTTCGCCGTATTGTCCGTACAGTTATCGCAAATCACGAAAACATCGTACAATTCCTTCGGATAGTCGAGCTGCTTCAGGTTCTCCATCAGCGCTCCGACGACCTGCTCCTCATTATGGGCGGCTACGAGCACCGCGAAGGACTTTGTTGCCGGGTAATGCTGTTTTTTCTTTTTCCTGCGCAGACCCAAAATCGAGAACACAAACTGGTATACACCGATCGCAGCCAGAACAATTTGCAGCGCGATAAATATGGCGTCTATCATGTTTCTCAGAACCCCCCTTTTTTACCCCTCATAATCGATTTTCTCTCTGTAGATTACGGATTCTTTTTTACGGTTCTTTTTTCTATGACCCTTAAGACCCTTTGCATTCGAAATTAATTATTCGGTATGTCTTCGAACGACATATCGATTTTCCACGGTTTTCAGCTTTTTGTCAAAAGCGTAATAACTCCTCATCTTCCTGAAAAGGGGAATAGAAGCGTTATTCTGACCGCCTGAGGTACTCCAAGCTTATATTCATGACCGTTAGTTCTTATTTTCAGCTATTTAGCAAGTTTTTATTTCTTTAGTCCCTCCTTTTTTAATCATCATTTCACTAATCAATTGACATCATAACCGTATTGCATATTTATAAACGAGATAAGTCCACAAAAAGTTGATCCTGAATATCAATTCTTTTATTTAAGAAAACATCCATCAGAGTACCCTAGCAGAAGACTAACCGCGTAAGCGGTAGTTGTTCTTGCGGAATTAAGACGCCGCATTTGAAGAATTACTTTCTGATCTCTTAAACAGTTTGCCGCTGTTTGAATCATTGTAAAGGTTCTGTAAAGTGAAGTCAAAATTACCTCCCCTTTACTCGGAATACAGGACTTCCGCCTTGAAAAAGACACGAATAGAAAATATGATTAATAAAAAGTGGAAGCTATCCGGGTCCGCCGCGAGTTCAAATACAGCCTGATCAAGGCATTAAACGGGGGAATGGAATGAGACGTTTGCTCATGAGATTCATACTGATCGACAGGAAGCTTTTTCAATATATCAATGGACGTCTCCATAACCGTTTTCTCAATTTCTGGCTTTATTATCTTACAAATCTGGGAGGAGCCACCTTTACCATTGCCTCCAGTGTACTTATTTGGTACTTCGGCTCTTCTTCCTGGAGCAAGTCCGGTGCACAGGCCGCCCTTTCCCTGGCAGTCAGCCATGTTCCTGTCGC
Source organism: Paenibacillus sp. J23TS9 (assembly GCF_018403225.1). NCBI lineage: Bacteria > Bacillati > Bacillota > Bacilli > Caryophanales > Paenibacillaceae > Paenibacillus > Paenibacillus sp. J23TS9. Next base: position 30,242 of record NZ_BOSG01000004.1, read on the forward strand.
GGCTGCCAAGAAGCTGTATCCGAGGCTGCGCCCCCATCTAGCCCTGCCGGGTACGCGTACCTTCCGCAATCCGCTTAAGGATCATTCCTTCCCGTCAGGACACACGACGGCCGCCTTTTCTCTGGCAATTCCTTTGATCCTGGGACATCCGGAATGGGTATATCTGTTTCTGCCGCTGGGCCTTTTGGTAGGGGTGTCCCGAATCTATTTAGGTCTACATTACCCTTCAGATGTGCTTGCAGGCGCTATAATAGGTACATCTGTAGCCGCAGTAACAGTTGCATTGTGGCCCTAAAGCCGATAATCTGGGATATATGGAAAAACAAGCAGGAACAGGTGAACTGAGAGTGATAAAAAAGAGAGTATTGTTATTATCTGAAGGCTTTGGTGCTGGACATACTCGAGCTGCGTACGCACTCTCAAGCAGTCTACGCAAACTATCACCGAATGTTCAGACGAAAGTCCTTGAACTTGGCAGTTTTTTGAACCCAAAAGTCGCACCTTTAATCATTACAGCATATAAAAAAACCGTGCTTTCCCAGCCAAGGCTGGTCGGGATGATGTACCGCCATCAATATAACAAATCGCTGAATCGGTTAACCACACTGGCGCTGCACCGCATTTTTTATACTCATACGAAAAATGTCGTCAACCAGCTCAGACCGGATATTGTCGTATGCACGCATCCGATCCCGAGTGCCGTCATATCACGTCTGAAGCGTCTTGGTGAAAAGATTCTGCTGTGCACGGTCATTACTGACTATGACGCCCATGGAACCTGGATCAGCCCCGAGGTCGACCGGTATCTTGTCTCCACCCAAGAGGTGCGCAATAAGATGATCAACCAAGGGGTGCCGGCAGCCAGAATTAAAGTGACCGGCATTCCGGTTCATCCCAGCTTTTGGGAGCATCCGGAAAAGGAAGATATCCGTAAAAAGTTTCAGTTAAAGGATATGCCCACCGTGATGGTGATGGGCGGCGGCTGGGGTATCATGAGCGATGAGGTCATCAATGACTTTCTGACCCGCTGGAGGGATGATGTTCAGATTCTCTTCTGTCTTGGTAATAATGAAAAGGTATTAAAGAAGCTTGAACAGGACCCGCGTTATAATCATCCCAACATCCGTCTGATCGGCTTCACGCTTGAAGTGGACAAGCTGATGGAGGTATCTGATCTTCTCGTAACCAAGCCAGGCGGAATGACTTGCACCGAGGGACTCGCGAAGGGCATTCCAATGCTCTTTCATCATCCCCTGCCGGGCCAAGAGGAAGAAAATTGTCAATATTTCACCGCCCAAGGTTTAGGTGAGCTTATTTCTTCCCTGGAAGTCATCGTTAAATGGATGAAAATGCTCATGAACGAGCTGAACGTCATACGCCAGCGCAGGGAGGAACAGTTGAAGAGCATCGCTCTTTACCGCCCCATGGAAAGCGCGCAAAGCATCATTGATATGCTGGAATCAAAGAAGGTGCCTTCATAGGAAGGCACCTTCTTTTTATAGATGAATAAATAGCTTCTCTTAAATACAGACATTATTCTTGGTCTGGCTGCTGCTCCCCCGCCTGCGGCTTGTCCTGCATGCGGTAATTGTCGAGACGGTGCTCCTGATAACGCTCAAGCGCCTCATCCCCCACAATTGCCTCACAGCGGTGGATATGAACGCCCTGTCCGAAAAATTTCGTTTCGTATTCGGTCATGACATGCGCTTCATTAGGCCCTTCCCGGTGAAGATTAAGCGAAATATTCGTCATTTGCAGACCATAGTCGGCAAAGGCATTCAATGAAAATTCAAATAAAGTCTGCGAGTCCGTCTTCAGATGAATTTCACCGTTTGCATTCAATAAACCCCGATATTTCTCCAAAAACCGCGGATGAGTCAAACGGCGGCGTGCATGCTTTGCTTTTGGCCAAGGATCACTGAAATTCAGGAAGATCCGTTCAAGTTCCCCTTCTGCAAAAACTTCCTCCAGAAACTCCACATTTGCCAAAGCCAGACGCAAATTCGGAGGATCCTCGACATTGCGCTCGGACCAGGCCAAGCGAGCCTTTTCACTAGCCCGGCGAATCAGCTCATCGTACATATCGATACCAATAAAATTAATGTCGGGATTACGGAAGCTCATTTGACTGATGAACTGTCCTTTCCCCATACCAAGCTCTACATAAATGGGATGATCATTACCGAATAATGTATGCCATTTCCCTTTATACGACCGGGGATCGAGAATAACGAAGCCTTCCTGCTCCTCCAGATTCTCCCGGATTCCTTTTCTGCCGCGTAAACGCATGATATACCTCCGCTTTCATACTGAACTGTCTGATATCCGAGCAATATAAGGAATTCTGCTGCGGACAGCTACTGCAATATTGTGCCGAAGATGCGGCCAAATGTAAAGAGCTCCTGCGAACAAATTACACGTAAGCGGGTCGTATCTCCGAAAAAAAGAAAAAAGAATCCCGGCCTCTCTGTAAGCAGAAAGGCGCAGAATTCCTTTTCCATATCTATTTGGAATTGGGGTCCAACGAATTCATTGTTGCTAGTCTAACCTATCTTGATACTGAAAATCAAATGTCTTTTCGAAGGCTTTTCGAATTTTGCGGCGTGCCTCCGCCGTCACTTCTGGATTACCGTTAAATTTGACGCCTGTCAGCGCAAGCGCTTCCTCGGGAGTCAATTCCACGGCAATTTTACCCTTCTCTAAAGCTTCTGCGGTTAAAGAATTCATCATTATCACCTCACGGATCATATGGTAGCCGAGACGTCATGCTTTTATGAATTCTATAATGTATTTACCCAAGATGAGAGCTGCTGACGCTAAAATAAATATAACATTTCGTGTAAGTTATTTCAATAAATCATATGCCCGTTTTTCGCCTATCATGACTTGATTCTTCGGTGCTCTCATACCCTTTATAGATTTTTTTTGCTACAATAGATCAAGTGAAGAGAAAACGCCTTTCGGGCGTACTTTCACAGAAGTGCCGAACCTCTTTTTGATGTTATTTTCATTGCGAATATATCATCGAAAAGCTTGCCGGGTTGCAGCCTGGTTTACATGCATAAAAGGAGTACCTCGAATGAATTTACCAACAACTGACTCTCCGCTTCTGTGGGGAGATAAAAGATTTCATACCTGGAATACCGAAATGCGCGGGGTGTTTGACGAAAAGGTCTTTAAGGTCATGCTCGATGCAGGCTTTACCTGTCCCAACCGCGATGGCACAATCGCCAGAGGCGGATGCACCTTCTGCAGTGCCAGAGGATCGGGTGATTTTGCCGGCAAACGCCGTGATGATCTTGTAACCCAATTCAATGATATACGCGACAAGCAGCATCTGAAATGGCCCCAAGCCAAATACATCGGATATTTCCAGGCATACACCAATACGTATGCTCCGGTTGAAGAGCTGAGGGAATATTATGAGGTTATTTTAGAGCAGCCTGGTGTCGTCGGTTTATCCATCGCTACCCGTCCCGATTGCCTGCCGGATGATGTCATCGAATACCTGGCCGAGTTGAACGAGCGGACATACCTTTGGGTAGAAATGGGGCTGCAGACAGTACATGACTCGACATCCGAGCTAATCAACCGCGCACATGACACACAGTGCTTCATCGATGCTGTTGAAAAGCTCCGCAAGCGCAACATACGGGTGTGCGCACACATCATTTACGGTCTGCCTCAGGAAACTCATGAAATGATGCTTGAAACCGGTCGTGCCGTGTCGAAGATGGATGTGCAGGGAATTAAAATTCATCTTCTGCATCTTATGAAGGGTACGCCGATGGTACGGCAGTATGAAGCCGGCCTCCTGCGGTTTTTGGAACAGGATGAATACATCAAGCTGATCGTCGATACATTGGAAATGCTCCCGCCGGAAATGATCGTCCACCGTCTCACAGGCGATGCTCCGCGTAAGCTGCTCATCGGTCCGATGTGGAGCATGAAGAAATGGGAAGTGCTCAATGGCATTGATGCCGAGCTGAAATCACGCGACTCATGGCAGGGTAAATACTGGAGGAACGCATAATGGGCTTTCTATCCGTGCTCAGCTTCGCGCACAAGCAGATTGAAGGCCGCTTACAGCCGGGTGATACTGCCATAGACGCCACGGTGGGTACAGGGGCCGATACCGTATTTCTCGCCAAATTAGCTGGCTCTAAAGGCCGTATTTACGGCTTTGATATCCAGGAGCAGGCACTTGAGCTTGCAAAGGAACGTATCTCCCGGGAGCCGGCTGACAGCTTGGCTTCCGTTTCCCTGTTCCTTGCCAGCCATGCCCGGATGAAGGAATCTCTTCCTCCCGAATCCCAGGGCAGCATCGGCGCCATCATGTTCAATCTTGGGTACCTGCCTTCGCAGGAAGCCGACAAGAAAATTATTACGGAGACCGAAAGTACTCTCCACGCTCTGGACGCAGCGTTATTACTGCTTCGACCGAAGGGTATCATTACGGCGGTGCTCTACCCCGGCCATGCCGGCGGAGAAACAGAAGCTGATGCTGTTACAGCATGGGCTTCCCGTCTGCCGCAGGATCACTATCAATCCGTGATGTACAGACAGCTCCAGCGCAGTGATTCACCTTACGTTATTGCCATTGAGAAAAAGCGGTAGACCGCAGTGACACATTCATCATGTGCACCTTAACATAGATAGATATGCGGTTTAATTCATTAATCAGATTATTTCACTATGAAAGGAAGATGCAACTATGACACAACCTTATCCATTACAATTCCAACCTGAATTCAAAGAACGCGTTTGGGGCGGCCGCGCCCTTGAGCAATTCGGGCTCACCCCTCCCGAAGGACATATCGGTGAAGGCTGGATGATCGCCGATCATCCAAACGGAACGACTTCTGTCGTGAACGGCGAGCTGGCTGGGCAAGGACTCGACCAGATTCGTGAGCAGCTGGGCAAGGAATGGTTTGGCAGCAAGGGCTTTTCCGAAAAAAACGGACGTTTTCCGCTGCTGATCAAGCTGCTGGATTGCAATGACAATCTTTCGGTACAAGTACATCCAACCGATGATTATGAAGGCCTCCCGAAAGGCGAGCTTGGCAAAACCGAAATGTGGTATGTGCTGGATGCCAAACCCGGAGCCAAAATCATCTACGGTTTGAAGGATGGCGTCACACGCGAGAGCATGAAAGAGGCTTTGGAAAATGGAACCGTAATGGATACGCTGCAAGAGGTATCTGTTGAAGCCGGAGACACCTTCTATATTCCGGCCGGAACGGTCCATGCCCTCTGTGCAGGCGTAGTCGTAGCGGAAATCCAGCAAAACTCGGATACTACATACCGCATTTACGATTACGACCGTCCCGGACTCGACGGCAAGCCGCGCGAGCTTCATATTGAGGATTCCTTAAATGTAACCGCATTTGAAGGCTCCGGCGCCACCACCATGAAAACAGACGGACTCAACGCCGGGGAATGGCTCCAGCTTGCCCAGTCTCCTTACTTCATTGTTGAAAAGGGAATAGTGGGCGGATCTTGGAATCTGGAGACCACGCCAGAAAGTTTCACCATTCTTGTTATATGCGAAGGCGCTGGTACACTCAGCTGGAACAACGGCTCAATGGAATATAAAGCGGGCCAATGCTTCCTCCTTCCGGCAAATCTGGGTTCCTACACTTTGGAAGGACAGGCTACTGTACTTCGTTCTTATTTGCCGGAATGATGATCGTCCCTTCCTGAAAGAAGCATAGATTAGAATATGGGTTCCGATTGGATGATGAGGGAGTGATGGTATTGCTCGAGCAAACCTTTACGATGACTGACCCGCATGGAACAAAATTACATGTGTATAAGTGGCTTCCCGATCCGGGAGTTTCCATCAAGGCAGTATTGCAGATTGCACATGGCATGTGTGAGACAGCGGAGCGTTACACTCGCTTTGCTTCTGCTCTGACTCAGGCAGGTATTGCCGTATATGCACCTGATCAGCGCGGTCATGGGCTAACTGCTGGCTCGATCGAGCGGCTTGGAGATATTGGAGAAAACGGCTTCCAGCTGATGGTTGAGGATCTCGCGCAGCTGGGAAGGATGGTGAGAGACAATCATCCCGGGGTTCCTCTCTTTCTGATGGGACACAGCATGGGTTCATTCCTGGTCCAAAAGATCATGATGACGAAGTCTGAAGGCTTCGACGGCTTTATACTATCCGGAACCAACGGACCTCGCGGCATGCTGCAGGCCGGCAAAGTCTTGTCTTCCATCCAGCGCTCGATTCAGGGAGATACACACCGCAGCCTGATGATGAATGCCATGGTCTTCGGCGGATTCAACCGCTCCTTCTCCCCGTCTCGTACGCGGTTTGACTGGCTGTCACGGGACCCGGATGAAGTCGACCGTTACATTGAGGATCCATTCTGCGGGGCAATCTGTACAACCGCCTTTTTCAGGGATTTTTTCGGTCTGCTTCAGGAAATACAGCAGCCAGCCAGATACGAGGGCATTCCGAGGAATAAGCCCGTCTATCTCTTTAGCGGTGAGCGGGATCCTGTCGGTATGAACGGCAAGGGCGTCCGCCGGCTGGAATCTGTGTACCGCAAGCTTGGCGTCTCCGATGTGGAATGCCTGCTGTATCCGGAAGGGCGTCATGAAATGCTGAATGAGATTAACCGGGACGAGGTTACAGCCGACGTACTGGATTGGCTGGAGCGGCATATCCCGGCTAAAGTGTGAATGATATCATCATCCATTGGGATGGACAAAAGAAAATGCTCTTGGTTCCGTGAAGATCTTCCTTCACGGCCAAGAGCATTTTTTGCATGCATTGAATGATCAGCTTTATTACTGGGCAGCAGAGCCTGCAGATGACAGCTTCATAGTGTAATAGATCGGCTGTTCGCTTTCATCCTGCTGGTAGAGCACCATCAGCAGCTGCTTCTCACGGTCCTCTTCTTCTTGCGGCTCTCCTGTTCCCCCTGCCAGCACATCATTCAGAGAGAACGGAAGCACCTCAAGTACCGCATGCTTCTGCAGCTCTCGTTCGCTCAAATGGAGCTCAGCGAAGTTACCCGATACCGCCTCCGGCTGCTCCATAACCGTCCTCATAAACAAGCTCCACTCGTCTTTCGTAATCGGTGTATCCCACCAGATTTTGCGCGGCTTATATTTATGGTTGAGGAAATAATCCAGCTTCATCAGTCCGAGCACCACATCCATCCGTTTCACTCCCCGGTACGTCAGGAACGCAGACAAACGGGTGAATAAATCCTCAAGCTGGTGGCCGATTTTCTGCCAGTCCTGCCCTTCCCAGTAATCCCCGAACTCCTGGAAGAAATCGAATGGCGATTCAAACTCATGTTTCATTAAATAATTTAATGTGTGGTCCAAGCGGTGGGCATTCCAGTATTTCTCCAACACATCCTCCAGCCGCTTCAAACGGACAATATCTCCGAATGAAAGCTTATGGCTGCCCAAAATTTCATACGGGGCTTGGTCCATATACGTATAATCGTATTTTTCAGCATTCATTCTGAGCCCGGTTCCCCGCAGCATCTTCAAAAATCCAAGCTGCAGTTCCTCCGGTCTGAGCGCAAACACATCATTAAAGGTTTTACGGAATGTATCATAATCTTCTTCAGGCAGACCAGCGATAAGATCCAAGTGCTGAGCGATTCTTCCGCTGTTCTTGATAATATTGACGGTCCGCGACAGCTTTTCGAAGTTCTGCCTGCGCTTCACCAGCACATTCGTCGGATCATTCGTGGACTGAACGCCGATTTCAAACCGGAAAATGCCTTCCGGGGCGTTGTCCGCCAGATACTGAAGCACCTCGGGCCGCATAATATCCGCTGTTATTTCAAATTGGAATACGCAGCCCCGATTATTTTCAATCAGGAATTTAAACATTTCCATCGCATAGGTATGGTTGATATTAAAGGTCCGGTCCAAAAACTTGATGATCTTCGCCCCGTTATCGATCAGATACGTGATGTCAGCCTTGACCCGCTCAATATCATAATAGCGCACGCCATTTTCGATACTCGACAGGCAGAACTGGCATTGGAACGGACAGCCGCGGCTCGTTTCAAAATAAACGATACGCTTGCCGAGATTCGAAATATCCTCCTGAAAACGGTGCGGGGTCGGAAGCAAATTCAGATCACTTTTCGGACGGGGAGGATTGATGATGACTTCGTCACCTTTCCGATAAGCGATACCGTACACAAAATGATACTTCCGGTCTCCCTCGATCATCTGCAGCAGATGATGCAGCGTCTCTTCGCCTTCTCCCATGACGATGAAATCCACACCACGCGCGCGATCCATCCAGATTCCTGTGTCATAGGAAACCTCAGGTCCGCCGAGGATAATCTTCACCTCCGGCATGACCTTTCGGACAATGTCGATGACTCTTAGCGTCTCTTCAATATTCCAGATGTAACATGAGAAGCCGATCACGTCGGGCCTCCGCTGGAACAGATCCGAAACGATATTCATCACCGGATCCTTAATCGTATATTCAGTCAGCTCAATATCAAACTCATGCTCACTGTAAGCCTTCAAAAGGCGGATCGCCAATGAAGTATGAATGAATTTGGCATTCAGGGTAGTTAAAATGACTTTCATGGATTCACATTCCTTCTGTTATTCATAATCGCTGTCGTCTTGAACCTCGCCCTGTTCCCGGAAAAAATCAAGGAAGGGCTGGCCATATTTGCGGAATTTTACTTCGCCGACACCTTTAACATTCAGCATTTCTACTTCGGTCTGCGGACATACCACGCTCATCTCCCGCAGCGTTGCATCATTAAAAATAATATAAGAAGGTACATGCTCCTTACCCGCAAGCTCGCGCCGGATCAGACGAAGCTGCTCGAATACCGTCTCATTGACAGCCGATTGCGAATGGTCATGTCTGCGCGAGCCACCGGAGCGGCCACCCGCAGCCTCTGTAACTCCCTTGGCAGGCATGCGCTGCATCACGTGGCGCTGCCCCTTCAATACCTCTGCTGCCGGCGGCTGGAGCCTCAGCACCGGGTACTGCCCCTCGGAGAGTACCAGGTAGCCTTCTGAAGCCATGACATTGATGATCTCAGATATCTCCTTTTCCGTCCGGTTGGACATCGCCCCGTAAGTCGACAGATCATCGAATCCATACTGGAGCACCTTCTTATTGCGGGAGCCTTTAAGCACAGAAGCCACCATGGATACGCCAAAGCGCTCCCGCATGCGGTGAATGCATGAGAAGATCTTTTGCGCGTCAATGGTCATATCCACCAGCTCACGCTCATCCGTGCATGAACTGCAGATCTTGCACGGTTCATCCTGATGCTCTTCACCGAAATAATCCAGCATGGCATTGCGCAAACATCTCGTCGTATAGCAGTAATCCACCATCTGCTGGAGCTTGCGGTATTCATTCGCTTTACGTTCCGACTCCTGCGGGTTCTGCTCAATCAAGAACTTCTGTGTCATAATGTCCTGGGCACTGAACAGCAGGATGCATTGGCTGGGCTCACCGTCACGTCCCGCACGTCCGGCTTCCTGAATATAAGCCTCCATGTTTTTCGGCATATTGAAGTGAATGACATACCGCACATTGGATTTGTCGATTCCCATGCCAAAAGCATTCGTTGCCACCATAACCCGAATATCATCGTACAAAAAAGCTTCCTGACTTGCAGCCCGCTCATCATCGGTCATACCGGCATGGTATCTTCCTGCCGCAATTCCAGAACTTCTCAGGCGTTCATATAAATCATCTACGTCCTTGCGGGTCGCAGCGTATATAATCCCTGGCTCATGTGCATGAACTGCGGCGTACTTCAGCACAAACTCACGCTTGTTCTCTCCGCGCAGCACCGACATGGCCAGATTGTCACGGCCCAGACCCGTAACAAATACTTCCGGCTGCTCCAGGCGCAGGAGCCGAACCATATCCCCCGTAACTTCCTGTGTCGCCGTAGCCGTAAAGGCTGCTACGATCGGGCGCTCAGGCAGACTCTGGACGAATGGGGCCACCGACAGGTAGCTTGTCCGGAAATCATGCCCCCACTGGGATACGCAGTGAGCCTCATCGACCGCTACGCAGGAAATGGACAACGTGTTCATCTCGTCCCGGAACCAATCCACTTCAAGCCGTTCAGGCGCGACATAAAGCAGCTTCAGATCCCCGCGTTTCGCCGCGCGAATCCGTTCGTTAACCTCTTTGCCGCTCAGTGTGCTGTTGATATACGCAGCCGGGATGCCCATCGCGGTCAACGCATCCACCTGATCCTTCATCAGCGAGATGAGAGGCGAAACGACCAGCGTCAGTCCAGGAAGCATTAACGCAGGAATCTGGTAACAGATCGACTTGCCTCCGCCCGTCGGCATAATACCCAGTGTGTCGCTACCATCGAGCAAACTGAGGACGATTCTTTTCTGTCCTTCCCGGAAATCCGGATAGCCATAATAGGTTTGCAGCAGCTGCTGTGCCCGTTCCAGTGTCATCATCTCTACACTCATAAACTTAAGAACTCCTAACGAAATCTATTGGAAAATGGTTTTGAAATTTTCAAGAGAATACGATCGCTTCTTAAAATCTTATGAAAACGACTACCCTTAAGTTTAACGGGCTTTACAGGAATGAGCAACTGCATGTACATTTTTTGGAAACATGTATGATGGCATACAAAAAGCCGGCAGGGAACTGCCGGCTTTCTTTTGCAGATTGAGACGCCTATCCTTCTTCTTTCGGTTCCCCTGCCACATCCCACCGGCTCCGGTATTTCTCCAGCAGCGGGTGCAGATCGTCCGGCTTGTCCGCCAAAATGAGACGCAGCTTTACGATCCATTCGGCAAATGAAGAATAGGAAGCAAATAAATTAGCCATCTCAGGTGTGAGGTAAAGAAAATGCGGCGCAGGATATTTCTCGGTCAGATGCCGCAGAGCTGAATCCATCGGGGTATATTTTTTTCGTTTCGCTTCAAAACCCTCAATAACCGCTTGAGAACCGCGATCCTGCTTCCAGCTTTCAAGCTGCTGCTCCCGTTTGTAATAAGCTATGACCGGATGCTTCAGCATACGTCTTACCGTTTCTTCATGCAGCGGGTACAACACAAATCGCGAGAAATTACGTTCCTCCGCTATTTTCTCCGCCTTATCCAATTCTTGATCGCTTGTATCCTCAAAGATGTCATAGTAGATCAGCGTACCTTTGTACTGCTCTTTTGGCGGTTCATACCCGTAGGGCACGGTCGTAGCAACATGCTTCATTCCTCAGCATCTCCCAGATGATCACGACAGAATGCCTCGATCACCTGTACCTCATCGTCCTCCAGGTCAAAATCGAGGTAGACTTCTGTTGACTTCTCATACAAGTCGTATTTAACGAGTTTGCCTCCATCCTCCTGGACACTGTATAAAGCCCGAACAAACAGTCCGTTCTCCGAATAAAGCTCATCATCCTCCGGTACTTCAATGTCCAGCTTATACTCATAACGCTTGCCCTCCAAAATGCGGAATGGGTCCTTGATATGTTCTACCTGAAATTCCGTAATCGTCAGCATCATGTCATCCTTTCCAAATTCAGCTTCTTTTCTTAGAAGGTCATATTTTGCCATTACTTCTTATTCTAACAGACATCAAGCAGAACATTCACGTTTCTGGGCATCTGCTGCATATATTAACCCCAAAAAGATCAGACAGGAGAGCTTTTAGATGATATATGCAATCATGCAGCTTATTGGCGGGCTAATCCTGGCCGTTGCCTGGATCCCACAAATCATTCAAATTCTGCGGACCAAATCCGTTAAGGATCTCAATAATAAAACATTCCTGTTTCTTGTGGCCGGTATTGCACTCATGGAGGTGTATGCCGTTCATATGGCACTCGGAGGCGTAGGGTTTGCCTTTCTGATTACGAACTCCGTATCGCTTCTCATTATGCTCACGATCCTCGGATGCATTCTCAAATACCGAAAAGGATAATTTTAAATTTTGTCTACATGAGGAATGACACAGCGGGATCCCCCACCCGCAAGTATGATGTGATTAGAAGAAATGATGAAACAGATAAGAGCCATGGGGGGATGGATGATGAAACGAAAATGGATGATAGGGATACTTGCATTGGTACTCATCGCAGCCGGTGCGGCCGTTTCTGGACGGGGCAGCCTCCCTTTCTTATCCGGAGCCGGTCCAGAGGCTAAAGCCGAGGCTAAACAGGCGGCAGCCATTTCAGAAACCTACTTTATCTTCGATACCGTTGTGAATGTGAAGCTGTACGGGGAGCATGCATTGCCTCAGCAGCTTGATGACATTAAGAATCTTTTGGAAACCATGGACCACGGGCTGAGCCGTACATTGCAGACCAGTGAGCTGTATAAAGTCAACCAGAGTGCGGGTAAGCAAGCGGTACATGTATCGCAGGATACGTTTGAAGTGGTGAAAAAGGCTCTGGATTATGCCGTACAAACCGGCGGCTTGTATGATCCCACTGTCGGACCGCTGGTCAGCCTCTGGAATATTGGCAACGAGGGGGCACATGTTCCGGCCAGCAATGAGCTTACTCAGGCTATGAACCTGATCGGGTATAAGGATGTTCTTCTGAATGCTGGGGAGAGAACGATTAAACTGACCCGGCCTGGAATGGCACTTGATCTCGGGGGGATTGGCAAGGGGTATGCCGCCGACCGTGTGGCCGCATATCTGAAGAAACAACAGGTGGAAAGCGCGATGATTAATCTTGGGGGAAGCAGCATTATCGCTATGGGGAGCAAGCCCGGTGGGCTTAGCTGGAATATCGGTCTGCAGGATCCCGACCAAAGCCGCGGCACTTCACTTGGCAACGTACAAATCATTAACAAAACGATTGACTCATCCGGCGTTTATGAACGCTTTTTCGTGGAAAACGGAGTCAAATACCATCATATTCTCGACCCGCGGACAGGCTATCCAAGCCAAAGCGGGCTCAAAAGCGTGACCATTATTTCCGATTCGGCAGCGGATGCCGATGCGCTATCCACCGCCGTGTTTATTATGGGGCTTGAAGAAGGTTTGAAATATATCGAGAAACAAGCTGGCGTAGAGGCTTTTTTCATCACGGATGACAACCGGATCTACGAATCTTCTGGTCTGAAGGATCAAATCCATTTTAACAATCCGGAGTACACGGTAACCGCGCCGTAAGTAAATGTCAGGAAAGCCAGCCAATCATGAGCGGCAGCAGGATGAACGAAGCCAGTGTGGTCCATAAGATACAGCGTGTCACAACCTTCGGCGCTGCATCGAACTGCTCTGCCAGAATGACCGCATTTACCGCAGCCGGCATAGAGCTGAGAATCAGAATAACGTTAAACAGCGTACCATGTACACCCATCAAAAATAGCAGCAGCATGGATGCCAGCGGGGAAAGCACCAGCCGGAGCGACATACCGGCATAAAATGCCTTTTGCACTGTAGCTGAATAAACAGCCTTCGCACCGTCCCCGGCATTCACACTGACCATCTGCGCACCCAGGATAAACAGGGCAACCGAAGAATAGGCTCCCGATACCATGGATACTCCCTGCTCCAAGCCCTCTGGCAGTGACCATCCGCTCATGCGAAGTAAAACGGCCAGCGCAGCGGCGTACACCGATGGCAGCTTGAAGATGGATAGTGCTGCCTGCTTCATGGAAAAATGTGAACGTGCCGCAAAATATACCCCGATCGTATTCACAATGATAATCTGTAAAATAACATACACCGAGGCCTTATCCATTCCGGCTTGGCCGAAGGCCAGCAATACAAGCGGCAGACCGTAATTGACGCAGTTGGTGAAGAGGGCCACCAGGGTAAGACCCGAACGTTCCGCCGCAGGCAGGATCAACACCTTGCCGAGCCCGGACGCGAGCGCCCAGAGCAGCAGCATGTTCAATATCGTAAACAGTACAGTCTGAGTTATATCTCCATATGAAATATCCGCGTGCATCAGCGTCTCAAAAATAAGCGCAGGGCTGAGCAAATAAAGGGATAGTGTGGAGAGCGGCTTTGTTTCCATTTTCTTAAAACGCTTAATCAGAGCCCCGCCGATCACAGGCAAGGATATAGGAAGAAACACTTGATATATGGTATGGACAAAAGTAGACAGCATGATGACCCTCCTCAGTTGCAGCGTTCAGCAGTATAAATTGGATAGCAGCTACAATACTACAAAACCAGCTACCATCCGTCCAACAGTTAATTTCTATAAAGCTTATAGGCGAGGAAGATGGTAGAACGTTTAAGGCAAAAGAAAAACTGCTGCGACAGGCAGCAGTTTGATCAGATATATTCATCAATCAAATACCGGAATACGCTGCGGATTCTTCAGAAGATCAAACATGAGCTTAATCTGTTCTTCGGTATTCCGGCTTTGTGAAAGCTCCGGCAGCTCATCTTTGCCAAAAAACGCTACGCCGCTGGTTTCCACTCCCTCCTGAGCTTTGCCGCCGATAATTTCGCAGTGAATAAACAGCTTGTACGCATGATAAGGAGCGGGCGGATTATGCTTGTGATTATCAAGCACAGCAAGCAGGCGCAGCGTCCTGACCTCATAACCCGACTCCTCTCTGACTTCTTTCACCGCAATTTCCGACGGGGAGAGCAGCAGATCGGCCCAGCCTCCAGGCAGTGACCACTCCCCTTCCTCTTTCTCTCTCACCAGCAGAATCCGATCATCCTGAATCACAACGCCGCGGATATCCACCTTTGGTGTAGCATAGCCATATTCGCCTGCGAAGAGGTCCAGCAGCTTGCTGCTCTCCACATCCGTGTATTGTCCCATGATCTCGAGACTGAGCGCACGGAGCTGCTCATAGCGTTCCTTGTCATAAACATCTTTGGTATATGCCAGACCTGTCTGAGCAATCCCCTGAATTTGTTTGGCCCAATCCAGCCATTTTAACGTTGCTTCCATCGTGTGCATGTTCCTCTCCAAAAAAAATTTATGTTTTTATTGAGAAAGATTATCATTGAGAATGAGTTTATGATACAATGATTCTCAGAGAAGTAATTTACAATCAACGGTTAAGGAGTCGACGAGCATGGTGAAAACATCGGCGCAATGCGCAGAGATGCGGATTGACGATTATTTGGATCTTCTGAATCTTGCAAAACAGCTGGGTGACATCCGATGGCAAAAGGAAATTATCCGCAAATTAGAACGGCTTAACGATAGACTGCAAACCCCTGCCCTGTACTAGAAGGAATGGTCCCCCTTTATATATAATCCATTCTACGCTCATTTGAAAAGACGGCACATCATGTCGTCTTTTTTTGCTGCCTTGATGTTGAAAAATATCGATTGCTGGCGAGTGACATGACCCAATGTGTTGATTTTTTTTAAGAGAATACTATAAAATAGTTTAATAGTAGAAGAAAATTTTGTAAATTGTTGTCCAGCAGCTTGACCCATGACGAACCAAACAGGAGATTTAAATGGAAAATCAAGAGCCGCAAAGGCTAACACGCCCCCGAAAAAGAAAGAAAAAGAAGCGCAAAGGAACCTGGCTGCTTATCACGCTTGTTTGCCTCCTACTCATAGCAGGAGCCGGTTACATATTCAGGAAACAAGCCGCATTACTCGCTTTTGACACCTTAATGAAAGATACCGTTACGGAAACATTAGATCAATCCTATGAAAAAATCGACGAAGAGGTTAAGCCGGATAAGGTTCAAAACCCGTTTTCCTTACTCCTGCTTGGAACGGATGAACGCAAAAATGAACCTGGACGCTCCGATACGGTCATTTATTCTGTCGTACGCCCAGAGGATAGCAAGATTCTACTTATTTCTATACCACGAGATACATACACCGAGATTGCTGAAGAAAATAAGAAGAGCAAAATTAATGCCGCTTATGCGCGCGGAGGAATTAAACGAAGCGTGGATACGGTTGAAAATCTGGTTGGAAACAATGTCGACTTCTATGCCACCATTAACTTTCAAGGCTTAAAAGACGTGGTAGACAAGCTTGGCGGTGTGCATCTGCCGATTACCAAGGTCATTGAAAACAAGCAGAAGATTCATGAGAAGCTGCGGATCGAGCCTAACAAATCAATTTATGACGGTGACGACGCACTAAGTTATGCCCGCTATCGTGAGGATTCTGATTTCAATCGAACCATGAGACATCGGGTTCTTATTGATGCCGTCATGGCCAGAGCGCTTGAGATCAAAAACATTACGAAAATCCCGGACCTGATCAAGGTCGCCGGAAGCAATTTCAAAACCAACATGAACTCCACGTTCATGATCGACTTGGCCAAATCCTTCTACGAAGGCAGCATGCCTACCTTCAGCAACTATATGCTTAAAGGTAAAGGAGCTATGCGTGACTCCGTCTGGTATTACGATCCGGATCAGGAGGATATCGAATACATCCGTAAGCTGATTACCAACTGGCATGATCCAAGCACGCCTGCAGACCAGCTGATGCAGCCATCGATGGAGGATGGTTCAAATGCCAGCGGCCAGTGAATGAAGGCAATACCGCTGTGATATGATTAAAAAAAAGGGCGTCTCCAGATCCGACTTGCGGAGTTCTGGAGATGCCCCTTTTAACGTTGAAGCTTATTCTAACGGATACGTTTTCCAGTCCAGGAAGATATACCGCCCATTAGGTTATTCACTTCCGGAAAACCGCTCTTCAGCAGCATTTTAGATGCTTGCTTGCTTCTCATGCCGCTCTGGCAATAAAGGAAAACATCGCTGTCCTTGGAGATTTCTGAAGCTCTGCTTCCAATTTGGGACAGTGGAATGTTCACAGCGCCCGGAATATGCCCTGATTTGAATTCATGGACTTCCCGGACGTCAATCAGATGCTTCTGCTTGGACTCCTCCAACTTCTTGCGAAAGGGCTCGTCCCGAAGCTGTACAAGCCCTTTTACAGGAGCGAACATGCGGTAGAGCATCCATACGACGAAGAGTGCCAGTACGATATAAAATATGGTTGATGAAGTCATAGATAATCCCCTTTTCTTCTCTTGGAGCAAAAATATGTGTATGGTTTAAATACCCCACAGGGTATATATACAGCATAGTCCAGTCCTACTGAAAAGTCAACGGATGAACGTATTCTCATGCAAAACAAAAAGCCGAACCGTAAATTACGGTTCGGCTTTTTTCATATGATACCGAATGATCAGCCTTCAAGCAGCAAAGATTCTGGATCTTCCAACAGTTCCTTAACCGTTACGAGGAAGCGGACGGCTTCACTGCCATCCACGATCCGGTGGTCATAAGACAACGCAATGTACATCATCGGACGGTTCTCCGAGCGTTCGGCGTCAATCGCTACCGGACGAAGCTGGATTTTATGCATACCTAGAATACCTACTTGCGGCGCATTCAGGATTGGTGTAGACATCAGGGAACCGAATGTACCACCATTCGTAATCGTGAAGGTGCCTCCTTGAAGCTCAGACAATGCCAGAGAGTTATTGCGTGCTTTCGAAGCAAGCGAAGCAATTTCCTTCTCGATTTCGGCAAATCCCAGACGATCCGCGTCACGAACGACCGGAACGACGAGACCTTCCTTCGCCGATACGGCGATGCCGATATCATAGTATTTCTTCACGATGATATCCTCACCGTCAATTTCAGCATTCAGATGCGGGAATTTCTTGAGCGCACCCACAACCGCCTTCGTAAAGAAGGACATGAAGCCCAAACCGATCTCATGCTTCTCTTTAAAAGCATCCTTACGGCGTTTGCGGACATCCATGATAGCCGTCATATCCACTTCATTGAAGGTTGTCAGCATCGCAGCAGTATGCTGTGCTTCAACCAGACGCTTCGCAATCGTTGCCCGGCGGCGGGACATGCGTGTGCGTTCAGCCGGTTTGCCTGGCTGGCTTACTTCAGCCGGTGCTGCTGCAGGGGCTGGAGCCGATGGGCGCGGAGCCGGTGCTTCCGTGTGACTCTTCACGTTATCCTGGAAGATGCGTCCCTTCGGATCACGGTTAACCTGTTCCAGATCAATGCCTTGCTCACGTGCAAGCTTGCGTGCTGCCGGTGATGCTGCGAGGTAAGAATCCCCTTCTTTTGCAGATTCAGCTGGTGCAGCCGTACTAGGAGCAGCTGGTGCTGGTGCTGCCTTCTCTTGTGCCTTCGGCTCTTCTTTGGCTGGAGCAGCTGCAGCCGCTTCACCACCTGCAGAAATTCTGCCCAGAACTTCGCCGATTTGAACGGTGTCACCATCATTTCTCAAAATCTTCTCGACCATGCCGGATTCCTCGGCACTGATTTCAAGATTGACCTTATCTGTTTCCAGCTCCAGAAGAACATCCCCCTGGTTAACTGCGTCCCCTTCTTTGACATGCCACTTAAAAATAGTTCCCTCTGTGATAGATTCACCCATTGCCGGTACTGTAATTTCGCTCACTGCCTGCTACCTCCCCAGTGCGATGTTATGCTTAATAGATTTTTGGTTCAATGCCGTAGATACGATTTGTTGTTGTTCAAAGCTGTGTATCTGTTGGAAGCCGCTGGCGGTACTCGAACGTTCCGGACGACCGTTGTAATTTACTGGCGTACCTTGCGGGGCCACTTTACGGAGATGAGGCTCGATATAACGCCAAGCACCCATGTTTTCCGGTTCTTCCTGTACCCACAATATTTCCTTAACATTTGTAAAACGTGCGAGAATCTCACGAACTTCTTGTTCAGGGAACGGATAAAGCTGCTCTACACGGAGGATATGCAGCCAATCTTTCGCTTCTTCTTCTTTATCGAGTGCTTCCTCAAGCTCCACGGCAATTTTACCGCTGCAGAGAACCAGGCGCTCAACACGCTCAGGATTTCCGCCAAGACCTTGTTGTTCAAGCACACGCTTGAAGTGTCCTTCGCTAAGCTCCTGCCCGTTTGATGCAACACGCGTATTACGGATGAGGCTTTTCGGCGACATCACGATCAGCGGGCGTGCATCTTCACTTTCGGTCAATGCTGCCTGACGGCGAAGCAAGTGGAAGTACTGAGCCGCACTGGACAGATTGACAACAGTAAAGTTCTCTTCGCCGCCAAGCTGCAGGAAACGTTCCAGACGTGCACTGGAGTGCTCTGGTCCCTGTCCTTCATAACCGTGAGGAAGCAGCATTACCAGACTTGATTTCTGTCCCCATTTGGAACGTCCAGCCGAAATGAACTGGTCCGTGATAACCTGCGCGCAGTTCGCGAAATCACCGAACTGGGCCTCCCAGATGACAAGCGTCTCT
Organism: Paenibacillus sp. J23TS9; assembly: GCF_018403225.1. Taxonomy (NCBI): domain Bacteria; kingdom Bacillati; phylum Bacillota; class Bacilli; order Caryophanales; family Paenibacillaceae; genus Paenibacillus; species Paenibacillus sp. J23TS9. The sequence continues at coordinate 49,421 of NZ_BOSG01000004.1, forward strand.
GGAGAATATACGTTGTATCCATATTCAAATCCGAGCACCGAAGCCTCGGATAACGGACTGTTGTAGATCGCAAAGGATGCCTTCGCCTGCGGAAGCTCGTGAATCGGGCAGAAGGTTGAACCGTTCTTCGTATCATGCAGCACCAGGTTACGGTGTGCGAACGTCGCACGTTCGGCATCCTGGCCTGTAAGACGAATCGGTTTACCGTCAGCGATAATGCTTGCGAAGGCCAGCGTTTCCGCTAGACTCCAGTCTACCTTTTCACCATCGTTTAATGCGGATTCGCGGCGTTCCAGAATACGCTGCAGCTTCGGATAGACATTGAAGTCAGCGGGACGCTTCAGCAGATCCGTATTGATTTCACGCAGCGTGTTCAGTGGCACACCCGTCTTAATCGCCTTGATCCGGTCTTCAGCAGGTGTTTGCTGATGAGAATTCGCCGGCTCCTGCTCCAGATCCTTAATCTTGTCGTAAGCATCCTTCATGCGGTTTTGAACCTGCTGGATCATATCATTGGACTGCTCTTTATTCACCACGCCTTTTTGGTTCAGTACATCTGCATAGATGCTGACAACACGAGGGTGGCTCTTCACTTTGTTATAAATGAGCGGCTGCGTTGTATCCGGATCATCCGTTTCATTATGACCATATCGGCGGTAGCCGACCAGATCAATCAGGAAGTCCTTCTTAAATTTATTGCGGTATTCGCTCGCAAGGCGGATGGCGGAAATACATGCTTCCGGATCATCAGCATTCACATGGACGATCGGAATCTCGTAGCCCTTCGCCAGGTCACTGGCGTAATGAGTCGAACGGGAATCCCGGCTTTCGGTCGTGAAACCGATGTTGTTGTTGGCGATGATATGGATCGTACCGCCATTTTGGAAGCCAGGAAGCTTGTTGAAGTTCAGTGTTTCCGCCACAATGCCTTCGCCAGGGAAGGCGGAGTCGCCGTGAATCAGAACTGTCGCAGCCTTGTTCACATCCTGCTGCGGATAGCCTGGCTGTGTGCGATCTTCCTGCGCTGCGCGGGCAAAGCCTTCAACAACCGGATTTACAAATTCAAGGTGACTCGGGTTATTGGCAAGCGTAATCCGGGTCTGCACGACACTGCCATCCTTCAGGACACGTTTGGCGCCCAGATGGTATTTCACGTCGCCGGTCCAGCCGAAGTTGATGCCCATCGAGCCTTCCGAAGGGAACAGCTTCTTGTTTGGCGAATGGTGGAATTCAGAGAAAATCTTATCGTATGGCTTGCCGAGTACATGAGCAAGAACATTCAAACGGCCGCGGTGTGCCATACCCATCAGGATATGCTCTGCGCCTTCGTCGGACATGATGCGCACCATTTCGTCAAGCATTGGAACCAGCACGTCATTACCTTCAATAGAGAAGCGTTTCTGCCCTACAAAGGTACGGTGCAGGAATTCCTCGAACTGCTCAACTTCGATCAGTCTCTCAAGGAGGTTCGTTTTCTCCGACTCACTCAGTGGAGCAGGGAAAATTCCGCTTTCGACATGACGGTTCAGCCATACGCGCTCTTCCGTATCATGCACATGGCTGAATTCAAAGGCAATGGTTCCTGTATATGTTTGACGCAGCTTCTGGATGGCTTCCCAACCGGTTCTAACATTCTCAGGCGCCCCGTCCCAGATCAGGGATGCAGGGAAAGCCGTCAGATCGGACTGACTCAGTCCGTATTGTTCAGGTTCAAGTATGCGTGTGTCCGGCTTCGGAATGATGCCGAGTGGATCGATGTCTGCTGCCAGATGGCCGTATGCACGGATATTCCATACAAGCTTGCCGGCATCCACACCCTTCTTCAGCATGCTGCTGTCGATTGGCGCGCTGGCGGATGCTGCGTTTACCGGTGCCAGTGCAGCCGGCGCAATTGGAGGTGCGCCCCACATCTGAAACACTTTGCGGAACGTTTCATCCACAGAATCAGGATCTTTCACGTAACGTTCATACTGTTCCTGAACATATCCCAGGTTGGGGCCGTAGTAGTTTTCCCAGGCTCCCTGCGTTTGTGTGTCATTCTTATTGGTTATCATCGCTAAAGTGATACCTCCGCCTTGATTTTTTAATAGTCATATAGAATGAGTTGTTCTTCGAACCATTCTTCTATGCGTTGGACGGAAATCTGAAAAAATGATTCTTGTAAGCCGTTTCACCATAAATGAAAGCGGCTCAACTTCTATTATAAACATATCTTCTCCATACCTGAAATAACCATTTAATATAGTTATGATCTAAAAAACAGATCAATCAGGACAAAAGGGCATTTTACATATGAAAATGTTTACAACACGGGTCAGATCTTCAATAAAACTTATAGGTTTCTTTAATCTTCAAAAAGCGTCAATTGATCGGGTGGCAGCTCGGGAGCATCCAAATCTAATAAATTCATCAGCTGTATGGCATTACCCGCAGCATCACCGCCGGAGTTATTATTAAATATGACCCAGCAGTTCTGGGTCGACTCGAGTAATTTGCTAATATTTCCCTTCCATTCCAAAAGTTCTTGTTCATTGTACCGGTACAGGTATCTGACCTCCCGCCAATTGGGCTGTCCGCTCGAATGCCAACCGGCTGCATTCCGGCCATGAAGGCGGACGAGTGTAAAATCGTCTCGAGTCGGTTCAAGAATCATCGGTACGGACCCTTCACCTGCCTGCGGTTCATCGCAAATCGAATGAATCCAGCCTTCCTCCCTCATAAAAGCGAGTGTCTTGTCCATCATTTCCCCATGGAACCAGCTTTGATGCCGAAATTCGAGAGCCAGCGGAAATCCGTCCATCCATTCCCGGGTTCTGCGCAGCATTTCAACATGCTTCCGATCACAATCAAACCATGGCGGATACTGAAACAATATCGCCCTCAGCTTGCCCGCCTTTTGCATCTCTTCTGCCGACTCCCGGAAAGCCTGAAACATGGACCTGGTGTCCGCAAAGGGAATTTTCCCACGGGCATGTCCCGTCATTCCCTGATATGCTTTGACAATGAAACCGAAGGAACCGGGCGTTTGTTCGCTCCATTTTTGCATTCTTTCCGGTGAAGGAACAGCATAAAAGGAGCTATCAAGCTCCACAATCGGAAAGCGGTTGCTGTATACCTGAAGCTTTTCTCCCGCTTTGGTCCCTTTTGGATAAATTTCATCATGATCTCCCCAGCCCGAAAGGCCGATTTGAACATTTTTATCATCCAGCTCTGTATGATTCAACGGCAATCGACTCCATCATGTCTTAGTATGACCAACTATTTTCTTCCAATAACTTTATTCCTCTATAATACCCTTTAACCTTAAACAGCCAAAATCCATCATAAAAAACGGAATTCATGTTATTTCACGCTCCGCTCAGTTCCTTCCAACATAAAGTCTCCTTCAGCAGTAGTATACATTTTATTTGCAAACAGTTCATATCAGCCGTTACGATGCATCAATTCATAAAAAAAGAGCCCGCTGTTTGGAAAGCGGACTCTTTGACCGGTATTTTCTTACTTCATTTCCTTAACCGATGCATCCGGAACCGGAACACCGAAGTCTGGCATCCCGTTCTTTTTCCAGGTAAACACCTGAGCTCTGGTATGACGGTTTGGATCATACAGCGGATCACCTGTAATTTCTTTATAATTGCGGGCATGATACACGATCACATCTTTTCCATCCTCCGAAACCGTAAAGCTGTTATGTCCTGGTCCATATTGACCATTTTCTTCCGATGTTTGGAATACGGGCTGAGGTGATTTCACCCAGGAGGCAGGATTCAGCAGGTCCGACGATTCATCCGCATACAGCAGACCCATGCAATAGTTGTGATCTGTAGCACTGGCTGAATAGCTGATATAAATGCGCCCATTCCGCTTCAGAACCGCCGCTCCCTCATTGACTTTAAAACCAATGGCTTCCCATGGGTATTCCGGTGTCGAGATCATCACCTGCTCCCCCGTTAACGTCCACGGATTTCTCATGGCCGAGATATACAGATTCGAATTCCCCCCGATTTCCGGATCCTTCTGCGCCCATACGTAGTACAGGACGTCCTGATGTTCAAATGTGGTTGCGTCCAGTGCGAACGATTCCCATTTTGTACGAACCTGTCCCTTTTCAACCCATTGCCCTTCCATTGGATTGGCAGAGTCATTCTCCAGCACGTACATCCGATGATCGAACAGGCCTTCTTTTGTCTCCGTTGTCCGCGCAGCTGCAAAGTAGATGTACCATTTGCCGCTTATATAATGAAGCTCCGGCGCCCAAATATTCGCGCTGAGCGGGCCGCTGTCATATTTTCGCCATGCCACTACAGGCTCAGCTTCACCCAATCCCTGCAGGGTTCGGGATCTGCGAATCTCAATCCGGTCATACTCCGGCACGGAAGCTGTAAAATAGTAATAATGATCGCTGTGTTGATACACCCACGGGTCGGCTCGCTGCCATACGATAGGATTGTTGTATTCCTGGTTTGTATTCATGTTGGTTTCTCCTTTATGTAGCACAGTTTTGTCTAATTGGAAATCATATGGCTGCCGACGAATCCCATTTCGGAACAAGCGGAAACGGGCAGACAGAATCCTGCAAGCGGGCCCTTACGGCGATCAGGCAGCCACAATAGCGGCAGGTGGTTCCATACTGAAGTCCAGGGCATTGTTGACATTGCTCCATACGCCGTGCGTATTCTTCGTCTGGCACGCTTTCTCTGCCACGGGTCGCAATTTCCACAAGCCGTTCCAGTTTTTCAGATGAGATCTGGACACTCTCCATGCATCCTTTACAATGATTCTGACGCTGCTCCATCATAAGCCACCTTATTTCAGTTCCAGAACAACTACCGAGGCAGGCGGAAGTTCAACGATCAGCTCGCCTTCTTCCAGCTTGGCTCCAGTAAATGTCACGGGTACAACCTCGTTAGGCTGTTGGAATGTGTTATGGGCATTCAGTGAAGAATGCGCAAGGATGGTACCTGTCACCTGCTTGCCTTCCGCTCCTTCCAGGAGGCAGCGGATTGAAGCACTTTCCGCATGATGAAGGTTACAGACTGACAAGTGAATGGCGCCATTTGCATCCACCGAAGCAGACATGTTAATCTGCGGAATCATCTCTGCTCCATGCTTATACATTGGACTATCAAACGATACGTTCAGCAGTTCGGCATCCTGATGTACTTTATACATATGAAATACATGGTACGTCGGGGTGAGCAGCATCTGATCCCCCTCTGTCAGCACCATGGCTTGCAGCACATTGACCACTTGGGCGATGTTTGCCATTTTCACGCGTTGACTGTAATTATGAAAAATGTTGAGATTGATACCGGCGATCAATGCATCGCGAAGCGTATTTTGCTGATACAGGAATCCCGGATTCGTACCCGGCTCGACATCATACCAGCCGCCCCATTCATCGATGATGAGCCCGACTCTGCCCTCAGGATCGTATTTATCCATGATTTTGGAATGCTTGACGATGAGTTCTTCCATATACAACGTGTTCTTCATCGTAGAGAACCACGCATCCACGCCGTATTCCGTCGCAGAGCCTTTGCTTCCGGACCAATCGCCCGTAGGCAGTGTATAGTAGTGCAGGCTGAGACCGTCCATCAGTCCTGCGGCTTCGCGCATCAGGACCTCTGTCCAGTGATAGTCGGCTGTATTGGGTCCGCAAGCGATTTTATATATCCGGTTACCGCCGTAATTTCGGACATAGGTAGAATAATGGCGGTACAGATCAGCATAGTATTCCGGCCTCATATTCCCGCCGCAGCCCCAGTTTTCGTTCCCCACACCGAAAAAGGGCAGCTTCCACGGCTCCTCACGCCCATTTTCCTTACGCAGGCCGGCCATCGGCGATTCTCCGTCAAGAGTCATATATTCCACCCACTGCTGCATCTCACGTACCGTACCGCTTCCCACGTTCCCGCTGATGTAGGGCTCGGTTTGCAGCAGCTCGCATAAGCGCAAAAATTCATGCGTACCGAAGTGGTTATTTTCCTCTACGCCCCCCCAGTGATTGTTAATCATCCGTGCCCGTTTTGATTTGGGGCCGATGCCGTCCATCCAGTGATATTCATCCGCAAAACAGCCGCCCGGCCAGCGCAGAACCGGGATATTCAGATTCTGAAGTGCCTTCAGAACATCATTACGGTAACCCTCCGTATTCGGGATAGGCGAATCTTCTCCCACCCATATGCCTTCATAGATGCATCGGCCAAGATGCTCGGCAAATTGTCCGTACAAATAACGGCTGATCGTTCCATGGGTCTGCTGTGTGTTAATATGCATTTTAATCATCAAATCTTCCTCGCTCTCTGCCAGTTGTTTTATTGAAAATCACTTTTTTTTCAAAACGGTCTAGCCTTTAACCGCACCTGCCGTCATGCCATCGATAAAGTACTTCTGGAAGGCGACGAACAGGATAAAGATAGGGATAATCGAAAAGAAGGAGCCTACGATAAGCAGATCATAGTTGTTGCCGTAAGGAGTAAGCAGCGTCTTCAGACCAATGGGCAGCGTGTACTTTCTATCATCGCTGAGAACCATGAACGGCCAAAGGAAATTATTCCAGCTGTTCATTCCGTTCAAAATCGCCATGGCTGCAAACGACGGCTTCATGATCGGCAAAATCAGACGAATGTATATTCCGTATTCGGAAGCGCCATCCACACGGCCTGCCGAAATAATTTCCTTGGGAATGCCACTGAGATATTGTCTAAAGAAGAAAATCGTAGCCGCACTCGCGACCCCGGGCAAAATAATCGCAGAGTAAGAGTTCATCAGTCCAATGTTGAAAATCAGCGTATAGAGCGGAAGCAGCAAAATCTCAAATGGAACCATCATAATGAGAAGCACACATATAAAAAGAATGTTTTTCCCCTTAAATTCATATGCCGAAAAGCCATAGGCAACCGTCGCGCTTACGATTAACGTCAGAGCGACCTGAGCAACCGTCAAAAATAAGGAATTAAAGAACCATGTAAAATAGGCATGATCTCCCGTAAACAAATAAGCGAAGTTGTCCAGGCTCATCACGGACAGATCAAACCGCAGGTTAAGACCATAGCGAATGAGATCCCCGCCCGGCTTAAACGAAGCAATCGTTACCGCATAGAATGGAATGAGAATAAGCAGACCCAGAACTGCAAAAAAGATAAAGAGGACTGTTTTCATCACCATATCCTTTTTCATGCTTAATCCTCCTTCTTAAACATTCCGGAGAATGCCAGTTGAGTCAGGTTAATAATCATCGTGATGGCAAGCAGTACAATACCGACTGCCGCCGCATAGCCCAGATTGTTCTTCTCGATCCCTTGACGGTACAAATACCCCACGATGGTAAGACCGATATTTTTGGGCGAGTTATTTCCGTTCCACAGCATCATGCTCTCGATGAACATCGCAAGACCGGCGTAGATACTTATCGTAAGGACGTAAATCGAAGTTGGTTTAAGCAGCGGCATCGTGATTTTCGTGAACTTCTGGAATCTGGATGCACCGTCAATCGAAGCAGCTTCGTAATAATCATCCGGAATATTCTTGAGCCCCGAAAGGAAATACAGCATATTCACCCCGGTCCATCTCCATGTGGCGAGCGCCACCAAAGCAATATATCCTGTTACCTGTCCCTTCAAAAACTTCATGGGTTCGATGCCGAAGAGGCCCAGAATGCTGTTGATCATCGACCCTTCCATCTCACCAAACATCAGCCGGAAAATCGTACCCGCAACAACAACCGAAGTAAGCGCCGGGAAGAAGAAGGAGGATTTAAAAAATTCCCTTGCCCACATCAGCTTGCTGTTGATCAGCACGGCAAACAGCATCGGAAACGGAATCAAAATGACAAGTGTCAGCAGCATGTATACCGCGCTGTTGGCGACTGCTTTGAAAAAGGTCTTGTCACCCATGAGCTTGGTATAGTTATCCAAGCCCACCCACTGCGCATCCTGTCCAAGCGTCACCTTTTGAAAGCTCATGCTCAGAGAACTCCCCAGCGGATATACCCAGAAAATAAGAAAAACCAAAATGAATGGCAGCACGAACACATAAGGAGCAACTTTTTGCGAATACAGAAATCTTTTTATCATAGCCTCCTACCCCTTTTGGAAAGAGAGCTACTCTGGTACAGAGCAGCTCTCAAGTTTTGGTACCATGATTGCTTATTTCAATTCTTGTTCGATTTGGGCCTGGGCATCATCCAATGCTTTCTTGATGTCTTTTCCGTCCTCAAAGATCTCGTTTAGGGTCACTGTGCAGAGTACGTTATTGATGGTTGGACTGGCAGGAGTGGATTTGATCAGCTTAATTTCACTTTTAATGTCATTCAGTACGTCAAACGGGTTGTTGACGAAATACTTAACGAACTTGTTTTCCGGATTATGGGTCACATCCTTCATATCCCATACGTCCATATTGATCGGATCAAATCCTAGCGTATTCCAAATTTCAATGTTGGCATCAAGGGAGAGCTTGGCATAGGCAATGAATTCTTTTGCCAGTTGAACGTCTTTGGCTGTTTTGGTTACAACCGTTGCCGTACCACCACCGCCGTAGGAGCGCGGCATGCCCTTCTCGATGACAGGAATCGGTGCAATGGCAATTTTGCCGGAAAGGTCAGCCATATAGTTGGTGTAACGGGACATCTCCCATAGCGGCATGAATGCGGTGGCATAATTTCCTGAATTGAATTCGCCGTAAGCCTCTTCAGTATCCGGCTGGCCGCCTGCTATGGTTGCAATCACGTTGTTGTCCTTCAGATCCTTCAGGATGGAAAGCCCCTTGACCATTTGCTCGGAATTTACTTTCGGATTACCAGCCTCATCGGTAAAATCAGCTCCCTGCTGGGCAAGCATCATGGATTCCTGCCAGGTGGCGCTGGTGTCGGCAGTTCCCATGTATTTGCCGGTTTTCTCGTAGACCTGCATGCCCGCTTTCTTGAAATCATCCCAGGTGACGATTGTTTTATAATCAACGCCTGCTTCTTTCAAGATTTCCGTGTTGTAAAAAGCAACGGAAGCTCCGACATGCGTGGACAACCCGTAAACGGTCCCATCTTTGCTGTACAGATCCAGCTGTGATTGGACAACGGTGTCTTTGTACGGTTTCACCACGTCATCCAGAGGCTCAAGCTGCGGGGTGCCCTTCATGAAGTCCGGGTATTTGCCAAGCTCGATGTCCGCAATATCCGGCGCGCCCACACCGGTTTGAACAGCAATCGACAGCTTGTTGTGCATGTCATCGTATGGCATCACGGTTACATTCAGCTTGATCTGGCGGTCCGGATTTGCTTTGTTCCATTTTTCAAGCATTTTCTCAAAATGCTGTCCATGCAGTTCTACAAATGTCCAATAAGATAATTCCGTTGCGCTTTCCCCTGCACCGGCGTTCAGCACTGAGGTTTCCCCTTTGGAAGACGAGGACGACTTGGCGCCGCATCCCCACAAAAGCGATGTCATCGTAAGCACCAGCAGTGTAACCAACCATTTTTTCTTCATACTTGACCCTCCTGCATTTTTATTTGTCGTCATAAGTCTTTTTCAAACGTATAACATTCCAGGAAGCTTTGGATAAGCGGGCGTGGAGTAAACCATCCCTGCATTCTGCCCCTCCTCCGGAATGAGGTTTGACTTTTTCTTCAGCTGCGGTATTGACCGCTTTCAAATCCTCGTGCGCCAGAACGATATGTTCAACCAGCTGGTAGCCGGCGAAGCTGCGGACATCGCATTCCAAATCCAGCGGATCAGTCAGATTGCGGTTCAGGGCAAAGATAGTCAGTTCTTCCTCGGCTTCGTTATGAACAACAGCACTATCCAAATAAGGAACATCCGTATAATCCTGTGCGTCGTATTTCGGTGAGTCGATGATTGGCTGTAGCGATGTGCCGCGTCCAAACAGCGAAGCATGAAGGTATGGATAAAATATCGTCTGCTTCCAGGCCCGGCCGCCAGCTTCCGTCATGATGGGTGCGATGACGTTGACCAGCTGCGCCAGACAGGCCATTTTGACCCGGTCTGCGTGGCGGATCATCGTAATTAACATACCGCCGACAAGCAGAGCATCTTCAAAATTATAGATATCTTCCAGCTGCGGAGGACCTACGCTCCAAGGCTCGATTTGGGTATCCGCTTCGTTCGAGTGATACCAGACATTCCATTCATCGAAGCTGAGATACATCGTTTTTTTGCTGCGTTTTTTCGCTTTGATATAATCACATGTGGCCGTAACCGTCCGGATAAAATGCTCCATATCCATCGTTCTTGCCAGGAAGTTTGCTGAATCTCCATCTCTATTGCCATAGTACTGGTGTAAGGATATGTAATCGGCAACCTCGTAGGTGTGATCGAGCGTGACAGCCTCCCATTCAGGAAAGGTTGGCATTCCGGTACTCGAGCTTCCACAAGAGACAAGTTCGATATTCGGATCAACAAGACGCATAGCCTTTGCGGTCTCATATGCCAGTCTCCCGTATTCTACGGGTGTCTTCTGTCCAATCTGCCAAGGACCGTCCATTTCATTGCCGAGACACCAGGTTTTCACCCGATGAGGCTGTTCGTATCCATGACTGCGGCGCAGATCACTGTAGTAGCTTCCGGAAGGATGATTGCAATATTCAAGCAGGTTGCGGGCAGCATCCACACCCCGGGTTCCCAGATTGACCGCCATCATTACCTCTGAGCCGACTTCCTTCGCCCAGCTCATGAATTCATTCGTTCCTACATCGTTCGGTTCCGTCGTTCTCCAGGCCAATTCAAGACGTCTCGGCCGAAGATCCGCTGGTCCAACCCCATCTTCCCAGTTATATCCCGACACGAAATTGCCTCCAGGATATCGGATAATCGGAACCCCCAGCTCCCGGACTAGCTGCTTCACATCTCCGCGAAAACCAAGGCTGTCTGCCGTTGGATGCGAAGGCTCATAAATTCCGCTATATACCGCCCGTCCCAAATGCTCTATAAAAGATCCGTAGATTCGATTATCAACTTCTGCGATTCTAAAGGCCTTATCTACGATAACTCTTGCCTTCTGTGCTGTGGATGACATGTGTACATCCCCTTCCCATTTTATTTTATAGTTTTATAAAACATTTCATATAACACTAAATGAATCCGCTTACAGGTATAAAATAACATATCGAAAATGGAATGTAAACGATAAAATATAAATCTTTTTAGGTTTTTATAAAATTAATTCTTGAACAGGCTTATAACACTTGTAAAAAGTCCGTATTTTGCTTGTTTCCTGTTTTATATTTCAAATACACATAAAACAAAAGTGAACATTCTACATCTTACCATTAATAAATCGTGATATTTTAGCAAAATATGATTAGATACTATCTTTGACGACCTCATTGGTTTATAATTATCTAAAATAAAAGAATGAAATTTTATCCATTACCTTATCGGAAGAGGGTTTCGTTTATATGATCTACATCAAGGATTTAATGAGCGGCATTGATATTTTTAAAGCATTGAGCTCTGAAATCAGAATCCGTATCCTCGAATTGCTTGCCCAAAATCAGGCTCTCAACCTGAATGACCTAGCGGGCAAGCTTAATTTGAGCAATGGAGCCATTACGATGCATGTCAAAAAACTTGAGGAAAGCGGGCTCATTGAAATCAACACCAGTGTTGGCAAACATGGTATTCAGAAGATATGCTACCTTAATAAAGATAAGCTGATGGTGGACCTGCGCAGCAAAGATGTGAAGAATTTATATGAAGTAGAGATCCAGGTCGGACATTATAGCAACTATCAAGCAACGCCTACCTGCGGCCTGGCGACCAAAGACAGCATTGTAGGAGATTTTGATGATCCCCGCTATTTTGCCGATCCGCAGCGGATCGATGCAGAAATCATATGGTTGACGGAAGGGTTTCTGGAATACCGGATCCCCAACTATCTGAAGCCTAACCAGACATTCCGGGAGATTCAGTTCTCGATGGAACTGGGCTCTGAGGCTCCCGGATTCTGCGACAATTACCCGTCGGATATTTACTTTTATATCAACGGGATTGAGATCGGCTTATGGACCAGTCCCGGAGACTTCGGGGATGCACGCGGCACCTTCAATCCGGACTGGTGGCCGCCTCATCTTAACCAGTACGGTATGCTGAAGCTGATCCGGATCAATCATGAAGGCAGCTTTATCGATGGCTGCCGGATTTCGGATGTAACCCTGGACCAGATCAATCTTGACTATAAAAGCGAATTGACCTTCCGCATCGCCGTTACGGAGCAGCCCGAGAATAAAAGAGGCTTGACCATCTTTGGCAAAAACTTTGGCAATTACGGCCAGGATTTGTTGGCGCGTGTGCTTTATGACGTGAAGGAAGGTTAATCAAACCACAACACGGCAAACGCCAGCTATCGAATAGGGACCTGAAGTATGCGGTTTATGCTTCAGGTCCTTTGTCGCTTTCTTGGGCTGCTGACATTCTTTATAGATGGCAGCCTCCCAAACTAAGCTTCATTTAATGCGCGCAGCAGCGTACGGCGTTCGCGCACATGATGTGCTTCCCGCAGACTTTGTTCTAACAACGCATCGTCAATCCCGAGCTCTGCCTTGCTTACAGGACCACCCGCACGCTGGAGCAGCGAGCGGATCTCTCCCTCCGTAGGTAACTCTTCCAGCCATTCCCGTATGACTGCCCCATGCTGGCGCAGGGCTTCTGGTTCTTGCCCCGGATAGACCCCATGGTCAACCGCATCATGGTAGAGGCGTGAAATTTCAGCGCAGGCGACGCCTACCTTGGCACCATGCAGCAGCGCCCGGCTGCCTCTGCGCAAATATTCCATTTCCCAATAATGGGATACATGATGCTCTGCACCGGATGCCGGATGGGACTGCCCAAAGATCAGCATGGCAATTCCGGATTCGATGAGAGCTGTCATGAGAATACGTATCCCTTCCTCTGTCCGGTTCCCGATATCATCCACATGCTCCACACATGAGCGCAGCGCTTTTTCCGTCATCACTGCCGACGGTTCATGATAAGGCTCATCCGCTGTAAGATGAGAGAACTTCCAATCAAATAGCGAGGTATATTTGCCGAGCATATCCCCGAATCCCGCAGCGACCAGCTTCTGGGGAGCTTTCACCAAGATATCCAGATCTGCGAAAATTGCCACAGGTGCCGATGCCGGAAATGTCTTCTTGACGCCGCGAATAATCAGCGGTGCTCCTTTTGACGTAAAACCATCTACCGACGGGGCTGTAGGTATCGAAATAAATGGCTTGCCCGTTTTATAGCATGCAAAGCGGACGATATCATGAATGGTGCCTGAACCTACAGCAATAACGGCGTCTGTCTTTTCAGGATCAACCTCGATCAGCAGCTGCAGGAGCGATTGTTCGTCTGCAACGACATCTCCCGCAGCTCCCGGATCAATAATACACAAGCTGGCCCTTTGGATTGTCTTCCGCAGTTCCTGTTCCAGCTGCTTGCCCGCAGCCTCGTATGTGTTTGCATCAGCCGTAATGATCACTTGCTGATACCCTTTTCCCGCCAGATACGCAGCCGCTTTATTAATGGCGCCCTTTTCCAGTACCATTTGATCCAGGCCCTGTGTCTCCATGCCCTTGTTCATGCTTATCCCCCCCATGATCTGTTCATCAGCAATGAGGCCCCATTTCTGCGAAATAATCGGTGTTTTATCTTTATTCAACGGACTTTTTAATACTCTTCAGCCGTTTCATGACGTCATTTTCACCGCGGCCAAAATAATCATGGAGAAGGTTGTATTCCCGATAAAGACGATCATAGACCTCAACATTTTCCGGAATCGGCTTAAAGGTCTCATCCTTCACCCTTGCCATGTTCTCAGCTGCTGCAATGACCGTGTCATAGCCACCGGCAGCCTCACCAGCCGCCACGGCTGCAAAAATCGCTGCACCCAGCGCTGGCGTCTGTTTGGAATCCGCTACGAAAATCTCACGGTTGGTCACATCGGCATAAATTTGCATCAGGAGTTTATTTTTCTGCGGCAATCCGCCGCATGCGTACAGGGCATCGACTTGAACGCCGCTCGAGTGGAAGGCATCCACTATTTTACGCGTGCCAAAGGCCGTTGCCTCCAGCAATGTCCGGTAAATTTCCTGGGGCTTCGTCAGCAGCGTCATACCCAGCATCAAGCCTGTCAAATCCGTGTCAACGAGTACGGAACGGTTGCCGTTCCACCAATCGAGCGCCAGAAGACCGGTTTGTCCCGGTTTATATAGTGCTGCTTCCTTCTCCAGCCACGCATGAACTCCAAGGCCTTCGTTTGCTGCCGCTTCCTTCACATAGGCCGGAAGCGCTTCCTCAACATACCATTCAAAAATATCTCCTACCGCTGATTGCCCAGCCTCATAGCCGAACAATCCAGGTATAATGCCGTCCTCTACGACTCCGCACATACCTTCAACCTGTTTCTCTTCCGTGCCGAGCAGCATATGACAGATCGATGTTCCCATCGCCATCACCAGCTTTCCGGGCGTAACGACTCCTACGGCAGGAACTGCAGCATGGGCATCGACGTTGCCTACCGCTACAGCTATGCCAGGTTTCAGCCCCATCAGCGCTGCCATCGGCTCCGTCAATCCGCCGGCATTCGTTCCCAGAGGAATGACATTCCCGCGGAGCTTGGTCTCTGTCAGATGCTCAAGCCGCGGATCAAGCGCCTTGAAATATTCCTTGTCAGGATATCCCTCCTGCTTATGCCAGATCGCTTTATAACCAGCGGTGCAGCTGTTTCGGACGATTTTGCCGGTCATTTGCGAAATAACCCAATCTGTCGCCTCCAGGAACAGATCCGTCTGCTCATAGATCTCCGGTGCCTCATCCAGAATCTGCCACACCTTGGCGATCATCCACTCCGATGAGATTTTGCCTCCGTATCTGGGTAGGAAGGCTTCGCCGCGCTGCGCGGCTATCTGGTTGATTTTATCCGCTTCCGGCTGTGCCGCATGATGCTTCCACAGCTTTACCCAGCTGTGTGGATGATCTTGAAGCTCCGGTTTCAGGCAAAGCGGCTCTCCCTTCGCATCCACAGGCAGCATGGTGCAGGCCGTAAAATCAATGCCGATTCCGATAATGTCTTCCGGATCTATTCCCGATTCCCTGACGACGGCTGGCACCGAGTTTCTCAGCACCTCCAAATAGTCATCCGGATGCTGAAGAGCCCAGTCATGTGCAAGCTTCTTTCCCGAACCCGGCAGTCGTTCATCAATAACATGATGCGGATAAGGAGTAACGTGATCGGCCACTTCCTGGCCGTTTGACAGCTCAACCAGGACGGCACGTCCGGACTGTGTTCCGTAATCCACTCCGATGGTATACTTTTTGCCCATATGAATCCCTCCAGATCGTAAACGAGTTATGATCACTGACGATGATTATTGAATATCATTTCTGCCCATAATACGCATTCACTCCATGCTTCCGAAGGAAGTGACGGTCCAGCAGCGTTTGGTCCATCGGCTGGCAGTCCGGATTCAGCTGCAGCATCCTTGCGGTTATTTTGGCAACTTCCTCCAATACTACAGCATTATGGACCGCATTATGCGCATCGTTTCCCCAGACAAAAGGTGCGTGGGCATGCACAAGCACGCCCGGTACCTGGCTCGGATCAAGCCCCAGCTCCAGGAACCGCTCCACAATGACATTGCCGGTCTCCAGCTCGTAAGCGCCCTCAATTTCTACTTTGGTCATTGGACGAGTCACTGGGATTTCCCCATAAAAATAATCCGCATGCGTGGTCCCCGAAGCCGGAAGCGCGCGTCCCGCTTGTGCCCAGCTTGTTCCCCATGGCGAATGGGTGTGTACAACCCCCCCGATATCCGGAAATGACCGATATAAAACCATATGCGTAGGCGTATCGGAGGATGGACGCAGATCTCCTTCGACAACTCTGCCTTCCAGGTCAACAACCACCATATCCTCTGCTTTTAGATCCTCGTAAGGTACGCCGCTTGGCTTAATGACGAACAATCCGCTTTCCCGTTCAATTCCGCTTACATTTCCCCATGTAAAGGTAACAAGTCCGTGTTTGGGCAGAGCCAAATTGGCCTCCAGCACCTGCTGTTTTAAAGCTTCCAGCATCACAGCCACTTCCTTCCTTTTCCGATTGTACGTACAAGTTATCGTATCAGAGTCCGCATCCGGCAGACTCTGCGCACTTATCCTTTATTTATCCTCGCCACTGAATCCCGTTCGATCAGCTCAGGCTCATAAACCATATCTTCTGCCGGCTCTCCCTGCTCAATCATGGCTATAAGCCTGCTTGCGGCGGCCTGCCCCATCACCGTTTTGGGATGCGTCAGCGTAGTCAGCTTTGTACCCGAAGCGGATGCCAGACTGGAGTCGTCAAATCCGATGACCGATACATCCGCTGGAACTTGAAGGCCGCTTGCGGCAACAGCTTCCATCAGCATCACGGCAAGCTCGTCGTTATAACATACGAAGGCCGTTGGACGCATCTCTCCTTCTGTGAGCATCTGAAGAGCCTGCTGATAAGGGAAATCTGTTTTCTGCTCGGTCGTGTATGTAACGACACGTTTGGGAGAAGCACTGATCCCAGCCGCTTTATGTGCTGCCAGGAAACCTTTCAGCCGGTTTACGCCCTGAAGATCATCACGTTTGAAAAAACCTGCGATCTGCGTATGTCCTTGCTCGAGCAAATACTGCGCTGCCTTATAGCCCCCGGCTTCATCATCCACCTTAAGACAAGCGCATTCCAGCTCCCGGTACTTTTCGTTGATCATCAGATAAGGAATGCTTTTTTCTTGAAGCTCCAGAAAGTATGCCAGGTTCGGATTGCCCTCAGCGCTCTTTGTCGGCTCAATGATCAGTCCGCTAAGCGGCTGACTCGTCATCAGCTGAAGGCTCTCCATCTCTTTCTCCTTATTGTTATCCGTACTGGACAAGAGGAGTCTGTAGCCTTGGCTGCGCAGCTCTGCTTCTGCTCCCCGCACGATATGCGGAAAAATATAATCCGATATATAGGTTGTGATAATGCCAATCGTCTTCACCTGCTCGCCTTCGCGGCGTTCAGGACTCCGGGCAAAGGTTCCCTTGCCCTGAATCCGCTCGAGCCAGCCCTCCTTCTCCAGCTCTCCAAAGGTCTGGCGGACCGTCTGGCGGCTCATGCCGAACTGCTCTGCGATTTCGTTCTCCGAAGGCACCTGTTGTCCGCGCTGGAGCTTTCCCGATTCAAGCCAGGATAGCAGTTCATTTTTTAATTGAATATATTTAGGAACTCGTCTGTTATTCATCATTCACCTCAGCGAAACGCTCTAGATTAAAACCTTGCCGGATCTTGCAAATAGCCGATACCGGAAAGCTTTTCTTATATGGTTATTGTATCATAGGCTGGGCGAATACAGACAAGTCGTTACGATCGTAAGCGGTATGCCGCATCGCTCCAAAGAAGTTCGTTTTTGAAGCGTTGAACCGATGTATTCTTATCGATAATGACGGCTTCGATTCCGGCCATTTCAGCAAAGTCAGCCAGATTCTCGGCGGTAATCGCATAAGATAGGACCGTATGATGCGCTCCACCTGCCAAAATCCATGCCTCTGCCGATTCACGCAAAGAGGGCTGAGGTTTCCATAACACACGCGCTACCGGCAGCTTAGGCATCGCCTTTTCGATCTTCACGCCGTCGACCACATTCACAAGCAAGCGGAAACGGTGTCCCAAATCGATGAGGGATGCATTAACTGCAGGGCCATCCTGACCATCAAATACAATCCGGGCCGGATCTTCCTTATCACCGATGCTAAGCGGATGAACCTCGACGGTTGGACGTGTAGCCGCTATCGTCGGACATACCTCCAGCATATGTGCGCCAAGAATCATATGATTACCCGGTTCAAAGTGGTAGGTGTAGTCCTCCATGAAGGATGTGCTCTTATTGTCGGCCAGTACCTTCAGTACACGGGTCAGCGCCGCCGTCTTCCAATCTCCCTCTCCGCCAAAGCCGTAACCGGCTTCCATCAGACGCTGTACAGCAAGTCCCGGAAGCTGCTTCAATCCATGGAGATCCTCGAAGGTGGTCGTAAAAGCACCGAAGCCGCCCTCCTCCAGGAAGCGTTTCATCGCGATTTCAATACGGGCTTGATACGCTATCGCGTTCCGCACCGGTCCGTCGCTGAGTCCCGCCTTCGTGATGCTGTATTGCTCCGCGTATTCATTCAGAAGCGCTTTCACTTCATGATCGCCGACTTCATTTAATACCTGTGCAAGATCCCCTACGCCATAGCCGTTTACCGACCATCCGAGCTTGATTTGCGCTTCGACTTTGTCACCATCCGTTACCGCTACTTCACGCATGTTATCGCCAAAACGTGCCACCTTCAGGCGGCGGCTCTCGGCATATGCTGCTGCCGTGCGCATCCAACCGGCAATGCCCTCCCGCACTTCACGATCTTCCCAGTATCCGACGACTATTTTGCGAGCGATTCCCAGGCGAGCGCCGATATGACCATATTCTCTGTCACCATGTGCAGACTGGTTCAGATTCATAAAATCCATGTCCATGGTCTCCCACGGGATATCCCGGTTAAATTGCGTATGAAAATGAAGGAGAGGCTTCTGCAGCTGCGACAGCCCTGCAATCCACATTTTCGCCGGAGAGAAGGTATGCATCCACGTCATAATCCCTGCACAGGTCTCATCGCTGTTCGCTTGAACGATCAAATTGTATATTTCATCCGGCGTGGTCACAATTGGCTTGAATGCGACCGGATAGGTGAACAAAGGATCCTGATCAAGCTGCTCTGCGATAATCCGGGAATGCTCAGCTACCTGGTCCAGCGTCTCTGGTCCATATAGATGCTGACTGCCTGTTACAAACCAAAATGAGTGCGGTTTCAAATTCATCTTGTTAGCGCCTCCCAAAGTTATGTGTATGTCTTATCTCTCTTGTACATACATATCATATGTATTTTATAATATTAATTAATGGTACGTACAAGTTGTATGGCTACATTTTATTCCTGACTTTTCAAAAATGCAAGCAAAAATTTGGATTCAACAATGAAATCAGTTTGCAGAACCGGCCGTTCAAATACTTCGCCTTGCGTTCATCCATGATATGGATATCATGGTAATATAAATATCTTTCAGGAGGCATGACCATGAGCGATCCGTTTGTCCTGTTCTCTTCTCCCCATCTGCTCGCACTCCTGCTGCTCGTTGTTACTTCGCTTCTGCTCTATGCATTCAGGCACCGACTCCAACGCAGCCCCCGGAACAAAAAGATTCTCCGCTATACGCTGGCCGCTCTTCTCGCAGGCTCCGAAGCCGTTCTCGATATCTGGAATATCACTGAAGGTACGTGGAGCCCCAAATACACATTACCTCTAGAGCTCTGCAGTCTGACGCTGCTGCTATCCATCATTATGCTTCTGTCAAAGAGCCGTCTGCTGTATGAAATCCTGTTCTTCGCCGGTATTGGCGGAGCTTTGCAGGCACTGATTACACCTAATCTCGGTTATCCCTTTCCGCATATCCGTTTCTATCAGTTTTTCGCCGCCCATATTTTGATCATTCTAGCATCCCTCTATATGACCTGGATCGAAAATTACAGGCCGACATGGAAGTCCATCGGATTGACCATGATTTTCTTGAATGTCGCAGCTCTTTTAGTGGGTATTACAGATTACTATGTAGGCGCGAACTATATGTTCCTGATGCATAAGCCTTCAACGGCATCCATACTGGACTGGCTTGGCCCCTACCCCGTTTATTTGTTAGCAGAAGAAGGCATTGCCCTATTGATATTTACGATCATGCTGCTCCTGTTTTTTGTTATTCCGGAAAAAATATCCCGAACGGGTAAATCTCGCGATCATTCCGCGATATAAAGACATGGTTTTATAGGCTGTTAGCATCAAAATGAATAAGTCTGAGAAACTCTTCTTTAATTGTGCATTCGACTTGGAAGAACTATAATAAACGGAGAAGTCTATCGGTTTAGTGTGATATAACATCATAAAGGAGCGCTATTAACCATGACACAACCCAAAGTAGTACAAAATATAACTGAGCTAATTGGCCATACCCCTGTCGTCCGGCTTCACCGCCTGGTTGGTGCAGAAGATGCCGAGGTATACGTAAAGCTCGAATACTATAACCCAAGCGGAAGCGTGAAGGACCGCGCTGCCTTCAATCTGATAGAACAGGCAGAGAAAGACGGACTGCTCGCGCCCGGCTCCACGATCATTGAGCCTACCAGCGGCAATACCGGGATCGGTCTGGCCATGAATGCTGCGGCTAAGGGTTACCGCGCCATCATGATTATGCCTGATAATATGACGAAGGAACGGATCAATATTCTCAAGGCTTATGGCGCAGAGGTTGTGCTGACTCCTGCCGCCGAGCGCATGCCGGGAGCCATCCGCAAGGCTGAAGAGCTGAGCAGGGAGATTCCTAACAGCTTCATTCCGCAGCAGTTTGAAAATAAGGCCAATCCAGACATTCACCGCCGCACCACGGCACTGGAAATTATCGAGCAGATGGAAGGGCGGCTGGATGCCTTCGTTGCCACGGCAGGAACTGGCGGTACCATCACCGGTACCGGTGAGGTCTTGAAGGAGCGGATTCCCGGCATTGGTATCTATGTGGCGGAGCCCAAAGGCTCGCCCGTGCTGTCCGGCGGCCAGCCGGGACCCCATAAGCTGGTGGGTACAAGCCCGGGCTTTATCCCCGCCATTCTGAATACCGATGTGTATGATGAAATTTTTCAGGTAACCGATGAAAATGCCATTGAAACAACGCGGAGACTTGCAAGAGAAGGCATTCTGGTAGGTCCCTCCTCCGGGGCTGCCGTATGGACCGCTCTGCAGGTAGCCCGGCGTCTTGGCCCCGGCAAGCGGGTGCTGTGCATCGCACCGGATACGGGAGAACGTTATTTAAGCATGGGCATTTTTTAAAACAAATAAAAACCGCCTCAGCCATAAACGATTACCCGTTTTTGGCTGAGGCGGCAAACTCTAATTTATGATCTGATTACAATCCCTTAACTCTCCGTAAAACCAGAAACTCCATCCTCCTATTTGACACTATTGTAGCGGTCGTAAGCATCCGTGCGGATTTTCACCAGCTTTTCAAGTCCCATTTCATTCAGCTTCTTCACATAAGCATCCCACTGCTCGTCAATGCCGCCTTTCGTAATCCACTGGGCACGGTTTGTTCTTACATAGGTGTCGATATCTGTTGTAAGCGTCGGCAGCTCCTGGAATTCTTCCGATGTATACATGACATTCGGGAATGGTGTTGTCACATATTCTTTGCCCAGTTTATCAATTTCAAGCTTCAATCCGTCTCCGTTGGCAGGATCCAGAACGATATTCTTTTCAAAGCTTGGATTCACGTACTTCGGACCAAAGTCACGGAGGGAGCTATCCCAATACCAGGCATCCGCACTGGTACCTGCTGGCGGATTCATGAGTGTGAAGGTACCGTCGTCATTCTTTTTAATTACCGTATCCATCGCGCCCCAGAAGTTCTGAATGCTGGCTTCATTGGTATAGAATTGGTCTGCCCATCTGGCTACTACCTCAGGATTCTTGCAGGAAGTCGTAATAAGAAGCTCGTTACGTCTATAACTGAGTCCATTCGGATCACCCACTTGATAACGCTTTCCATCCGGACCGGCAATGGTCGGGATCGTCACGTATTGATCTTTCCATTTGCCGAATACAGCATCAGGCGTCCACTGATTCGTGAATCCAACCAGCGCGGCATCCGGATTTTGCTGCTTTGCAGTCAGCATGGTGTTATCTTGGGTAAACAGCTCTTGATCAATCAAACCTTCCGAATACAATTTATGAACCCATTTGATCGCTTCTTTGTACTCGTTAGAGGTAGGAAAATAAACCGGTTTACCGTCCTTGACCATCATGCTGGTTGCGTTCAAATCCGTAATTCCGAAAGGAGCCAGAAGATCCACGCTGATATCTTGTGAACCGCTGAAAGGAATTTCATCCTTTTTCCCGTTACCGTTCGGATCATTGTCCTTGAAAGCTTTGAAGACGTTGTAGAGATCATCGATCGTTTCAGGAACCTTCAGCCCCAATTTATCCAGCCAGGCTTTATTGATTACCGGCTGATTCTGCGTCACCGGCCGGGACGGCAGTCTTGCCGGCAGCGAATACATTTTCCCGTCAGGGAATGTGCTCAACTTCTTCAGCTCCGGGGATTCCGATATGGCAGCTTTAAGGTTCGGCATGTACTCTTCAATATAATCATCCAATGGACGGAACGAACTGAGGTTATTTACGATATCTGAGTCGGAGAACGCAATATCACCAAGCACAACATCGGGCATCGTACCACTGGCGAGCATAATGGATTTCTGCTCAGCCCAGTCATTGGAAGACATGACCTGCCAGTTGATTTTCACATTCGTATCCTTTTCCAGATTTTGAAGCCATGTATTTTTTGTAAAGGTATCGCCCATGTTGCCCCAGCGGACGGTTAATACATTCAGTGTAATCGGTTCTTTTACAATAGGAAGGCCCGTTTTGTTAAAAGATGAATCCGAATCGGTGGATGATTTACTTGCGTCTTTACTTCCGCTGCATGCGGTCATTCCAACCAGAAGCGTCGAAATAACGCCAAGCGTAATCAAAAATCTGGCAATCCTTTTTTTACCCATTCCGCCAAATCCCCCTAATATTCATTAAAATTATAACCGGTTATTTATTCCTTGACCGCTCCGATCATCACCCCCTGGTTAAAGTACTTCTGCACAAATGGATAGACACACATAATCGGTATCGTGGACACGATAATGACGGAGTAACGCATCATGTTGGCAAGCCGTAATGCAATGTTGGCCGCTTCGCCGCTTCCAAGACTGGACTGCATCTGGTTGGTGATGAGGATATTCCGCAGTATTAACTGCAGAGGATACAGATTGGGATTTTTCAAATAGATCAAGGCGTTGAAATAGGAATTCCAATATCCGACCGCGATCCATAAACCAAGCACCGCGATGATCGCCTTGGAGAGCGGCAGAACAACGAGGGCATAATACCGGAGATTGCCGCATCCGTCGATCTGCGCCGCTTCCCACAGATCACCCGGAATACTCGACTGGAAGAAGGTTCTTGCCACAATGATGTCATAAACCACGACCGAAAACGGAAGCACCATAACCAAAAACGTATTGTACATATGGAAATCGCGGATGGTCAGGAACGTCGGAATCAATCCGCCGCTGAAGAACATCGTAAAGATAAAAAACAGGGAGATGAACTTGCGCCCTACCAGGTCTTTTCTTGAGAGCGCATATGCTGCCGAGATGTTGACGACTAAGCCGATCGCTGTGCCTGCAACCGTGTACAGAATCGTATTTCTGTATCCGATCCATATATTTTCATGCTTGAGCAGTTCCTTATAACCATCGAACGTAAAGCCTTTAGGTATCAGCCATACCTGTCCATTGCCAACGGCTGAAGGGTCACTGAAGGATGCGATGATGATGAAATACAGCGGATAAATAAGAATGAGCAGTAAAAACACAGCAAAGATATAGAGAAAAATTTCCATGACGCGGTCGGAAGATCGGTTGTTTACTTTCCCCGCTGCGGTGTTCGCTATAACTTCCATAAGATCCCCTCCCCCGCTACCATAGACTGTTATCGCTGAGCTTTTTCGAAATTTGATTCACTACAATCAACAATGCAAAATTAATCAGGGTATTGAAGAGATTAATGGCCGATGAGAAGCTGTACTGGCTGCTGAGCAGGCCGATTTTGTACACATAAGTGGAGATCACTTCGCTCGATGAAATGTTGAGATTGTTCTGCATCAAGTATACTTTTTCAAAACCTACGCCCAGCAGTCCGCCCATACGGAGAATGAACAAGGTGACCGCCGTGGGCACAAGCATTGGAATATCGATATAACGTATTTTCTGCCACCGGCTCGCACCATCGACCGTCGCTGCTTCATACAGGCTCGGGTCAACCGCGGATAATGCGGCGATAAAAATGATGCTGTCCCATCCGGCATGCTGCCACACATCCGACCATACATAGACACTGCTGAAAAGACTGGCGGAACCCATCAGGTTTGGGGCTTCTCCGCCAAATAGCCGGTAGATGTTACCGATCAATCCATTGCCTGGTGAAAACAGGATCAGCATCAATCCCACCATAACAACCGTAGAAATAAAATGCGGCATGTAGGTTACCGTCTGAAATACCCGTTTGAACCGGTTCACCCGCATTTGATTCACCATCAGTGCAAGTATAATCGGGATCGGGAAGGTGACGATGCTGTATAGACTGATAATCAGCGTATTTTTGATCGTTACTGAAAATTGATACGAATGAAAGAACTTTTCAAAGTACTTCAGTCCTGCCCATGGGCTTCCCGTTATACCAAGTGCGGGACTATAATCTTTAAACGCAATCACAACACCGTACATCGGCTTGTAGGAAAACAATAGCAGCAGTACGACCGCCGGCAGCAGCAGCACATATAGCCCCCAGTTTCTTCCGATCCGCCCGAACGTACGCTGGATTGTGCTACTGGATGAATTCAACTTCAGAAAGACTCCCCCTTCCCACTTTTTCCCGCGCTTTAGTCAGATGCTGATTCTCTAAACAAGATTTATTATATCTGCTCCATTCAAGCTAAACCGGACTTCGTAAAAGCATTATCCGGACCCTCTTGATTCAAGGCCTATCCATGCATGGGAAAAACTAACAATATCCAGACTTTTTGATGGTACTATCCGGACTTTTGGAAAAAAACATACATTCGCACGTTTTGTTATGATTAGGGGTTCGATATAATATCAATTAAAGCGCATTCATTTTCTTAGGAAGAGATGAGAGAGGTTTTTTCATGAGACTCATGGCAAAAAAAACGGGCAAACCGTATCCGGTGAAACATTATGTTAACATTATGCTTTTCACTTTATTTACTGCGCTGATTCTGGATTTCATCATTAGTGATGCTTCCATCTCGATCGTCAAGCAGCAGTCTACACGGTATTTGAAGGACACCGCCGATCTGTATATCAACCGGATCAATCATGATTTTGCCTACATCAACCACTACATGGGCTGGACCCTGGCCAACGATGAGATCGTGAAAAACATGAATAAGTACGACACTCATTCCACCGAATTTCTGAAGTCAAACACGCAGCTTCATCAGCGGTTTACCGAACTGCAGAAAAATTACGGCCAGGAGTACAATTTTTTCTTTTATTTAAAGAAGAAAGATTTCTTTTTGAACTGCTCCCCCTTAAGTATCCAATATCCCGATTACCTGGATTTAAAAAAACAGGTTATGTCTTACGCTGAAGATAAAAACGTCTATGAAAAGTTTTATTCCGATTGGACTCCCGTTCTTGTCAAAGACAAATATTACATTATCAATATTGTGCCTTACCATGACAGCTATCTGATTTGTCTGATCTCCGCAGATGATTTGATCCGGCCGCTCAGAGCCATCAATCTTGGAGAAAACGGTTCCGCTTCATTGATGAATGAAAACCGTGAGAGCATCTCTACTCCGATTGGAGTCAGTGAGAAAGAGCTTCAACTCAACACTTCCAAGCCGGCGCTCCTCAGCTTCGTACAATCCCAGACAACGGTCAGCCGGCAGTTCTCTAACGCTTCGTTCCGTGTACAAATGGTCATCCGGTTCGGGACGTTCGAGAAAATTATGGTAGCCCAGCTGTTGATTATTTTACTCGCGTTGTTCATTGCTTTTATTCTGTGCGTGGTCATGATCTACTTCAACAAACGGGTGCTGAGACCGATCCAGACTTTCTCGGATAATCTGACCCAATTGAATGAGGACAACGAGAACCTGGATTTCCAAAGCAGTAAGATTATCGAGCTGGAACAGGCCAATCTGCAAGTGAAGGATCTGATTGAGCAGATCCGGAGATTCAAGATCGATATTTACGAGCGGGAACTGGATAAACAGCGAATTCAGCTGGACTATATGAAACTGCAAATTAAGCCCCATTTCTTTCTGAACTGCCTCACGAACATCTACAGTATGGCGCAAATGCAAATGTACGAGGAAATTGAACACATGACTTTATCCACTTCCCGGTATTTCAGGTATATCTTCCAGAATGGTCAGGATTTTGTCAGGCTAAAGGATGAAATTGATCATGTCAGAATCTATTTGGATATTCAACAGCATCGGTACCGGAATGCATTCGCTTATACCATTGAGGAGAATGTGGATACGGAGGACATCAGCATTCCCCCGCTTGTGCTCCAGACCTTTATCGAAAATGCGGTGAAATATGCCGTTTCCAGAGTAAACCAGGTGCAGATATCCCTTTCGGTCTGCCGTTTGATCGATAAGGACGCAGAGATGGTCATGATAAAAATATCCGATAGCGGACCCGGTTTCCCTGCCCATATCCTGGATCAGCTCACCCATGGACATCCTTTGGATCAGAGCGATGGAACGCATATCGGCATCATGAATACCCTCCAGAGACTAGAGCTGCTCTACCGCCGGAAGGCAGAAATCCGATTTCATAACCGCGAAGAAGGCGGCGCCTGCGTTACCATCTGCCTTCCATTTCATCCGCTCGAATCATTGTGAAAGGAGAGATCCAGATGAACGCTTTGCTGGTCGATGACGACTATTTTGTCGTGACGGCGCTTGAAAAGAAGATTGATTGGAAGGCGCTCTCTATTGAAAATATATTTACGGCCTATAACGTTTCCCAGGCAAGAGAGATTCTGCAGCAGCATCCTGTTCATATTCTCATTTGCGATATCGAAATGCCTCAGGGCAATGGACTGGAGCTGCTGGCGTGGATCCGTGAGGAAGAGTACACCGTTCAGACCATCTTCCTAACCAATTATGCGGATTTTAATTATGCCCAGAAGGCGATTGAACTGCAGAGCTTTGACTATTTTCTGAAGCCGATTGAGTTCGATAAATTGACCTTAATCATCCGGAAGGCTGTGTCCAAAGCTAATGAAGAGAAGAACATCGAGAAGGCCATCAAGGAAGGATATTTGTGGAAAAAAAATCAAAATAAAATTGTTGAGCATTTCTGGCGTAAACTGATTTCGGGAAAGACTTTTCCTTCCGATCCGGCTGTCATCGCCCATTCCATTGCTGACCAGAATCTATCCTATCAGATCTCGGATATGTTCCTGCCTGTACTCATCAAAGTATTTCCTTATGACACCAGCCTGGGCAAGGAAGATAAGGATCTGTTTAACTATGCGCTTCTGAATGTACTATATGAACTGTTTCAGAGTTCCCACTATTCCGTTGAAACGATCCTGGAGTACAAAGATTACAACTGGATCGCCATGCTGAAATGGAATCTGCCTCCAGAGCCGCATCGAATGGAAGAGATATGTACTTCGTTTATTCAAAAAGCCAACCAATTTCTAAGATGTGATGCCTGTTGTAACATTGCCACCGTTTCAGCCCTGCCGGCAGTGCATCCCGTTATCAGGCAATTAATCCATATGAATGAGGAATTGATCAACAGCCGCAATCAAATCTTTTTTCTGGAGAAATACAATTATCAAGAGGCGGCATACATCCCTCCTGATTTGGGACTTCTGGAAGAGCTGGTGAACCAGTCTAATCCTGCGGCATTTTTCGAAGAGATCCATCGATACCTGCATAGTCTCGTGAACAACCAATCCATGAATGCATCGCTGCTTCGCTTGTTCCGGCTCGACCTGGTTCAGCTGGTCTATTCTTTTCTTAAGAGCAAAGAGATCCAAGCCCATAAGCTGTATACAGGAAGAACGAATGACCAGTTGTTTATACAGTCGCTGAATTCGATAGAGGATATGGAGAAATATCTCACCTACTTGGTGAATACCGCCACGAAATACCGGGATTTCGCAGAGCAGCCAAGATCCGTTGTCGAAGAAATTCAGCAGCACATCAGCAGACACTATGGAGATGATCTGACAAGGATGAGTCTGGCGGAAACCGTCTATCTGAATCCGGATTACCTGGCACGTCTGTTTAAAAAAGAAACCGGGGTATCCTTGGGAACCTATATTATTGAGGCACGTATCCGTATTGCAAAGCATTTGTTAAAAACGACCCCTATGTCGGTCAATGCGATTGCCAGCAAAGTCGGATACTCTAATTATTCCTATTTCTCCAAGCTGTTCAAGCAGGAAACCGGCTGTACTCCATACGAATACCGGAATCTTCAATAAAAAGGCCACCCTGCCATAGAGAGCTCCGAAAACGATACAGCTTCAGACAAAAAATCAACCCAGTACCGTATCGGTGCTGGGTTGCGTTGTTTATTTGATCTGCTCCTGCAGGGGAGAAGCGCTTTGATCGGCTGCCTGTTCATTTTCTTTCACTCTTTTCAACTGTGCAACGATGATAATGCTGATCACCACGAGCAGGAACCAGGAGCTGATTTTTCCGATGTGTACAATTCTCCAGACATGATCCTGGTCAGGGTACTGCCACGCTCCAAAGAAGGTGGATATATTCTCTGCTACCCAGATAAAGAAGCCAGTCAGCACATAAGACAACACCATCGGCATCCGGTAGGATTTACCCGCAACATCAAAATGTACGACCGTTCTAAAAAAGATGATTGCCAGCAGCAGCGTCAGCCACCAGCGGATATCCCAAACATAGTGGTGGGTGAAAAAGTTCAGATAGATGAGGATACTGATACCCACGGTCCAAAAAGCATGCGGCCAGTTGGTGATCCGCAGATTCAAATTCCGCCAAGCCTGGCAGATATAACTGGCTACGCTAGCATACATAAAGCCGCTGTATAGAGGAACGCCGCCAATTTTGCTCCAACCCGCTTCCGGGTACGACCACGATCCCATATGTACCTTGTATAATTCGAGCAGCAGCCCGATGATGTGAAACATGCAGATCACCTTAAATTCATCCCAGGTTTCCAGTTTGAATACCAGCATCAGCACCTGCGCAAGGACGCATACCAGCAGAATAAAATCATATCTCGGTAAAAAAGGGATATGCAGCAGCTTCGAAGCAGCCAGCGTCAAAAAGATAACCGCCGGAAAAATGCAGGATCGGGCTTCCAGATACCCGAATATGAGGAACCTGTATAGGGGACTAACCCTTTTCATAGTGCTTTGTTCCAACTTATCACCTTCATTCATATCTTTAGTTCAGGAATTGCTTCAATATTTTAACATTCATCCTGACAAAATAAAATCCGCCATCCAGAAGATGACGGATCTTTTTGTTTAAGGGATATACTGCTGTACAATTTTGATGACTTTGCCGTCCTGAATCGTCAGGTAATACGGGAAGCTTTTCATGTCCATCAGCTTGTCGTTGTTCATAATGGCCAAATACTTGTCGAGCGATACGGCTTCGTTCCACTTGATCTCCATACCTTCGTAGGTTCCATCGTGGTCATAAAGCTGCATCAGCACCGTTGCATCTGGAGCGATTTCGTAGGTTTGAAGCGTTTTATCATCATTCACAATGTAATAGCCGTCAGGTGCTCCGCCTAATTCCTCAGCTGCATCCTTATCTTGTTCCGCAAACTTCTGGTCGGCTGCGGCGCCTTCATACCAATCAATCGGATCTGCCTGAATACTCAGGTGTCCATTATCCTGCTGTATTGTAGAAATCAAGGCTGTTACTGTGTCCTCGCTCGGAGGAACCGGTGTGTATTCCTTATCCGTTCCGACTGCACTGGCCGATGTGATAAAGCTCAGCAGGGCGACGATCATGAGGGTAGCAAGCAGCGTGATTTTTTTCATTGAAAATATCTCCTTTATGGACAATGTATTTCATTTCCATATCATCCATTACCCTGCTGAGTTATTTTCAAACGAGATTGAAGAAAAAATCCCGGAATAGCTCCAATCGGGCGCGGTGATCTTATAGATTTACTATAAATCATCCCTTGCGCCAAATCGTCACAATAAGGTTACAGCCACGTCAAATTGTTGTCATGAACGATACGCTTTCATATATCAATCAGGCTCTGCTGCGCTCTAGAATCTCTTTCAGCTCAGCCAAGTCATGGATTTCGTAGGTTGGTACAATGCCTGTTGTGTTCGGAAGACGGTTCGGATTATACCAGCACGTATCTATCCCTACATTGTTTCCGCCTTGAATATCCGAGGTCAGGGAATCTCCGACCATCAGCATTTTCTCTTTCTCCGCGCTTCCAATTTTGGAAAAGGCATGCTCAAATATGCCCGGCTGCGGCTTCTGAAAGCCCGTATCCTCGGAAACGATCACCGCTTCGAAGAAATCCTTGAGCTCTGAGCGGCCAATCCGCCCAAACTGTACCTGCTTGATGCCATTGGTGATAATCGCCATGCGATAACCGTTCTCCTTCAAATAGAGGCAAAGATCCAGCGCTCCGGCCAGAACAAACGCCTGCTCCGAGAGCGATTCAATATATCGGTCGCTGATGATGCCTGCATCCTCATTCAGTCCCTGTTCCAGACAAAATCTCCGGAAACGTTCCACCCTCAGCTCGGTCGAATTAATCAAACCCTGCTCCAGCTCCTGCCATAGCCCGTGATTAATCCGGTTATAGCAATCCGTTATCGCCTTATCCATCGGATCAAGTTTCATGCTCGTAAGTACGCTGGACAACGCGAGCGATTCGGACATCTTGAAATCAAACAAAGTTTCATCTGCATCTAATAAAATCCATTCGTAAGACAAGTCGTAGGCCTTCCTTCTTCGTTAAAATAGGCTTTTTTCTGCCCTGTATCCTATTAGTGTAAGTGAAGCGCCACATTTTATCCACTTTTCCTAAATAGCTTAACATGGCATTCAGGTTTGAAGAATGAAGCTGCATCGGATGAATCGAAGTTCCTCACCGGACAAACGATCCAGGTTGAAGGCGGCCATTATCATGGCCAATCCTACCGTTCCTGAACTGCGGGAATTTGCAGCTAAACAACAACAATGATCACGTTAATTAAAAGCACACAACCACCACAGA
The DNA here is from genome assembly GCF_018403225.1 of Paenibacillus sp. J23TS9. Lineage (NCBI taxonomy): Bacteria > Bacillati > Bacillota > Bacilli > Caryophanales > Paenibacillaceae > Paenibacillus > Paenibacillus sp. J23TS9. The sequence goes on from NZ_BOSG01000004.1 coordinate 80,349, forward strand.
TGCGCGGGTGTTGTGTGCTTTTACTCATTAAGATTTATAAAATTTATACTTTCCGCTTAAAAATTGCGATTACATCCCTGGATTGTCCCTGATTGACGCTGGTGTCAAAACAGGAGACAAGCTCCCAGCCGTCAATGCCGTAGCTGTTCAGCAGATCCTCGAACTCCTCCTCATCAACCTTCCCTCCCAGAAAGCCGCCTGTTTTATACTTGACTGTTTTATACGCCCATTGTTCCATCGTTATTCAGCTCCTTTCTTATTTGGAATGGCCGATATCAGCTTCGAAACCCACTCGTAGCATCGCTGCAAATCCTCATCGCTGACCAAATCTGAACGGTGCTCAAACTGGATTTTCACATTCGGATTCTCCTGCCTGATGATGTGGAGATATTCGGCGATCGGCGCCCAGCCGTCGGACCGTAGCTGCTCAGGCAGAACCGGGTATCGCAGCTTGATAAAGCCGTCACCGTACTGCAAATTCCATAGATGGATGACTTCCGCATATTTGGCGTATTTCCGCATGATCGGGATAGATTGAAAGGATGGATCCCTTCTCTCCTGCAGGTACAGTCTTCCGGTATCCAGACAAAGCCGGATCAGGTGGTACTTCTGCAGCAGCTCCTCTAAAACATCTGAATCATACACATATTTGTTCAGTGCATCGAATTCCAGTACAGGGACGAAGCCGTATTGTCTGCTTCGCTCTGTCAGCCACTGAAAAAGCTCCTCCGTCCGCTGCTTATACTCTTCGAAGGAATACTTACTTTCGTAAACATATTCCCTTCGGTCACTGAAATGCCATCTGCTCCAGTCCACCCGATCATCCAAAATGACCGGCTTGGGATAATGAAACAAAATATAGGCGGGATCCAGCCCCATCCGCAAAGCTTCATCCAGCCCATCCTGAATCAATCGGTATGCTTGATTCCGTTCCTCTTCATCGGGCGAGAGAAACAGGGCATCGCGGATAACGAGCCCTCGATCCCGGAGCGGAAAATGAATGCCCACCTGGAAGGAATGCTTCTGCGCAGCCTGAATTAACTTCAGAACATCCTCCTCCGTTTGGAGCAGACAGGCCTCAATCCCGTAAAATTCATCGCGGAAATCCCGGTCGAATTTATGCTGGTCAAATGAACCATACTGCCCGATTAAAAATCGCTGCATACTCATTTTCTGTCCCAGACTACGATAAATAGCGTTGCCAAGGGGCCGATCAAAAGCGAGATCAGAAACCAGTTCAGTCCACTCCGGTTTTTCCCTTGAGCTAGTCCGGCATTGATTAGGGCCAATGTCCCCCATCCAACCACGTAACCGCCTGAACCATTATTCATATTCATAGCCCCCTCCTAAAAAAATAAAGCCGCTGTCACTACGCATCATGACAGCGGCGGGTTATCGTGCTTCTTAATCCTTCTTACCCGATCCAAAGCCAATGGAGTAGTTATCCGGATCCGTAATGGAAAATTCCTTCCAAGCTCCCCAATCCGCCTCCGTGAGAACAGGCTCCTGAATGAATTGAGCTCCTTTGGCTTTCAATTCTTCGTACAGCTGATCCAAATCATTGTGCGTATCGACATACGCATATGTATCCCATGCAGCCGCCTGGTCTTTCCCCTTCTTGTTCGGCTGCACATCTCCCGGTTCTACGGCCTGCAGCAGCTTGAAGCCAAGCGCAAATTCATCACGAACAGCCCAGAAGTCATTCACCTCGCAGCCAAGCACCTTTTCATAGAAATCCTTGGATGCGGCGAGATCTGACACCAATCGAACCTGAACGGAGTACTCAATTTTACTCATTCTATCATCCTCCAACGAATTGTCAAACCTGGCCAGGCATGTCATACATGCCGCAGCACGGCTCATTTTTTAACAAAATTATACACATTTTCCCTGCTGTAATCTATCTTAATCTATGGGATTTTTCAGCCAAATAGATATCGAGTGCTTTAATCGCCCGTACAGCGAAACGGATAAATAAAATCATGCAGACAATCCCCAAACCAAAAAATCCCAAACTAATGATTAATGGAATAATAGCGATAATTCCTGTTCCGGTATCCAAATTCATCTTCCTCTCTTATTGAAATCTCAGCGCATAAACTTGCTCAGTCGTTATTCCATACTTTCGTACTCTTCTGTAACCGACATTGGTATTTTCTCGGTATGCATGTTTCCCTGGTTGTCTTTCCAGCTCATCTCCATATACGAGTATCCCAGATCTTCCTTGGTTTCTTCGAGTTCCCAGAAATATGGCGCGCCTTGAATCGAAGCAATTTCTTTCGTGTTATCCAAAAGACTGACTGACCCGTTAATAGATGATTCGGTGTGACTGAGAACCGCCTGTGGCGTTTCATTCGCAGGCTGCTCATAAAACGAATAGCTGAAATAAGTGGAATCCTGAATATTCCCGGGGGCGCCCAAATAGGTTAAACTTCCTTTACCCCGATAGGTGGAAGATGCCGTTCTGATGATCATGAAATGGTTCACCTGCCAATGTTGGCTTTTCCCATTCAGCATGAAGGCTTCCCAAGCCTTGCCGCTTCCCGAAAGCTTATCCTGACTGGAATTCCTCATCATCAGCAAGCCGAGCGTCAACCCATTGGTCACCAGCAAAATCGCGATAACAGCTATACACCACTTTTTAACGGACATCCGATGACTCCCTCCAGACGCCTTTTTTGAACACAAAAAAACCGGCAATGTACTCAGCCAGGTTTGTCTGTACTCGGATGTGAATATCTGCGGCCATAACAATCACCCACTATTTTACACTAAATCCTAATTCAGGGGTATATCTCATTCTAGCATTTTACATAAAAAATACCCGAATCCCGGCATGGCCGGAACTCGGGTATTTGCAGCATCTGAAACAGATCAGAAGGTCTCCTTCAGATAAAACGGCTTGCATTGGCTTTCAAAATAACTCTCCAGCCCAGAGCTACCATTCAGCTCAATGAATTCTACAGGCGGGAATTGTACCTGTACCGATTCAGCCACTTTGCCGGCCTCGGCAATAATGTTGTCGCCTTTGCCGATATAGCTAACCGCAATCAGGGTACGCGGCGCTCTGTCGGTGCGCGGGTTAAAGGATTGGGCATTATAAGCGCAAATGACATTTTTCAACCGTTCAAAGAGGGTGCTGAGTTCAGCCAGCAGTTCTGCCGGCGGCTCTGATGGCGGACCAATCATGGTTTGGGTATTCTTTTCCACCACATAAGCCTCTGGAGCGTTAAACACGGAACCATCCAGGATCGATTCAATTTCCCGTGCACTAAACTCCTTGCCAAAAGGGGAACCCGGGTTAAGAAGGATATCCGCGCCTTTGGTCAACTGGAAAAAATGCAGTGCATTGATCGCCAGGTATTGAACCGGCTCTTTGATAAAATCCTGCATGCGGGTGAGTGAAGAAAAAATAGGTACGTATCTTTTTCCATTCATTTCAACGCTCAAAAGCTGTACGGACTGCCCCGCGGTCAGCTCCGTTTTTTCTTGCACAGGGGTTGTCCCGCCCTGAATCGTGTAGATTTCGGAATTTCGCAGTTCGTTATAAAAGTCAGGTCTGGCAGAGGGCTCGTTAACTGCTTTGGCAAGCTTCTCTTCCAGCGTATTTGTAGCTTCTAAAGACATGGTTGAGGCTCCCTTCAGGAAAGTATCGGATAAAGGACCAATATAAGTAGTGTACCTCTCTTTTGCAATTAACTAAAGCCCTAACCCCAATATTTATGAGGGAATGATTTCGTTGAGAGCTTCCTTCAGTGTAGGATATTTGAAATGGTATCCCGCCTGTTCCAGTCTCTCCGGGATGACCCAGCGGCTTTTGAGAATCAGTTCGGTTTCCGTTTGTATGACACCGGCGCCCATTTCCAGCATCCAAGCTGGAGCAGGCAGGCCAAAGTGCATTTTCATCGCTTGGCGAAGCTCCTGCATCAACTCCCGATTGTTCACCGGGTTCGGGGACGAGACATTAAAAACCCCGCTCAGCTCTGCATGGTCTCTCAGAAATAGAATAATACCAAGGATGTCATGCAGATGAATCCAGCTGAATTTTTGGCTGCCGGGTCCCTGAATGCCGCCGAGTCCAAACCGGACCAGATTTTGATAAGGAATCATAACGCCTCCGCCCTGTCCGAGAACGATGGCTATTCTGAGTGCTATTTGACGGGTCTGGGGAACAGAGAATGAGAAAAAGGTTTGCTCCCATGCCTTGGCCACATCCACCGAAAAACCGGATCCGATCTCTCCGTGCACTTCCGTCATGGGCCGGTCCTCCGCATGCCGGTAAATGGTTGCTGTACTGGAATTGATCCAAAGAGCCGGTGGATGCTCACAGGCCAGTACCGCTTGTCCCAGAATCATGGTTGTTTCCGTTCTGGAGTTCATAATTCCGGCTTTGTTTTTCGCATTGTAACGGCAGTTCACGGATTTACCCGCCAAATTGATCAGCATGTCAGCATGCTCCAGCGCTTCCCGGATCCCGTTCGTATCATCCCATGAAATATGGCCTGCTCGTCTGGAAATGATAAACACCTCATAGCCAAGCTGTTTACACTGATTTTCCAGATAGGTTCCGATAAAACCCGTTCCTCCGGCAATGACAACCTTTTGTTTCATTCTTGTTATCTCCTTTCCCATGGATCATGGAGGTTCATTGTCTACGCCTGCTGCGGCGATTGATTGCGACGAGGACGACCAAGGCCAATAGGGCAGCTCCTATCATATACATCCACCATAATCCGTTATTTTTTGATGTTTCATCAGCAGCATATGTTCGTTGATATACGGCTTTTATATACGTTTCGGCATCCGTTTTTACAGCAATCTGCTGCTTGGAATCGATGCCATTGATCGCATAGTAAGGAGTTCCTTTCGGATACTGATTGGAGAAATTCCCGCGGTACGTGCCTTCCTTGTCGGAGAAGCGGGTTACTTTTCCAATTTGATTGCCGATAAGCTCCGAACTCACCTCTTCCATTGTAACCACATACACGCTGCTATGATATACCACGAATGGATAAGCCCAACTTGCCGATGCCTCCGTATGAACGAACAGAAAGAAGATGTACATGAGTACTGCTACCCTTTTCATGATACCCTCCATCCTCAGACGCTTCTCATTTCTAAGCTCTGGGGTTCCTACTTGAAATGATCCTTAATTTCATCCTGAGGGTCCCATTTCGACCAAGCTGCTTCCAGCAGATTGCCTTCAGGGTCTCTGAAATAAAAGTATTTCGCCTCGCCCTCACCTAACGTATGAAGCTCTTCCACCGCAACTCCTGAATTCTTCAGCTTATCGTATGTATACTTAATATCAGCGCAGTTTAAAGCCATGATGGGGAATGGTTTACCGTTTCTCGTGATTTCCAGCTGCTGCTTAACATGTGTTTCGATCAGAAGCATCGCGATGGAGTTCAAATGCGGATGATGAAGCACAGCCAAAAGGGAACCGCGGTCTTCAAACTTGTCCATCAGCTTAAAATCCAGATGCTCGGTATACCATGCAATAGACTCATCGATTCGGGTCGTAGGTATGTAAACATAACCAATACGCAGAAAGGAAAAAGAATGTGTCATCGAAAAAACCTCCCCTTTTTTTAAAAAAAGCTGCTAGTACTACATGTCATTCAGCTTGAGGATCTTGAAGTTTTGAATGAGATAGTTGATCCCCGAAATCAGCGTCAGGCATACCGCAAGCAGCATCAGGATGTTATCCACCCGGATGGATGTAAACCACTGAAAAGGATAATTTCCGAGCAGTACAGCCACGATCGCTACCACCTGCAGAACCATTTTCCATTTCCCAAGCTTATCCGCGGCCAAAGCGATGCCTTGAGCGGAAGCAATCATGCGAAGACCTGTGATGACAAACTCCCGGCTGATCATAATCACAGCCACCCACGAAGCAATCATATCTGCCTGTACCATCATGATCAGCGCGACGGAAATCAGCAGCTTATCGGCGAGCGGGTCCAGCAGCTTTCCCAGATTGGTGATCTGGTTATATTTTCTCGCGACATAGCCGTCTAATTTGTCTGTTCCGGAAGCAAGCACGAAGATCCCAATGGCTATGTATAAACCATAATTGTTCAAGAACTGGATGATCCCGCTGACTTCAGCCAGCCATGCCGGCCATTTTGTAAAAAACAGCATGAAAAGCGGAATCAGCGCGATCCGTGCCATCGTAATTCGGTTGGCGGTATTCAATGGAATGACTCCTTTCAATAACCGGTATTTGGAAGGGTGGTGCCGGATTAGTTCCGGACCTTCCATTCACTGTAGAACTGCTTCAAATACAGCTTCATAAACGCATGTCTTTGCTCCGCCAGCTCTCTGGCGTATGAGGTATTCATCAAATCTTTCAATTTCAGCAGCTTTTCATAAAAATGATAGATGGCCGTTTTATTGCTCGACCGGTAATCCTCCTGTGCAAGAATCTCCTCACTCAGATCGGGATCGTGAATAATACGCCCATTGGCACCCGAGTATACGAAGGTTCTGGCAATTCCGACTGCGCCAAGCGCATCCAGCCGGTCTGCATCCTGAACGACCTGGCCTTCCAGCGTCTTCATCGGCGGATTTTTGCCACCGTTATAAGACATGGTCGAAATGATGTCCATCACCTGGTCGATCAGATCCATGTCAGTGGTATGCCCTAGCATCCAGGAGCGAACCTTATCCAGCCCCGCTTCTTTACTGTCGTTCAGCTTCTCATCAGCCACATCATGCAGCAATGCCGCCAGCTCGCACACAACCGCATCCGCATGCTCTTTGCCGGCGATCTCCAAGGCCGTGTTTCTCACACGCTCGATATGCCACCAGTCATGACCGCTCGCTTCACCGGATAACTCCTGTTTTACAAATTGTTCTGCCTGCTGAATGAATTCGGAATGTTTCGTCATGATGTCCCTCTTATTCTCCCGCTTCTCCGGGTAGTATTGATCTGCTCAGAGACAACAAGACCCGGCTTAAGAATCACGCATATATTCTTAAGTCGGGTCACTGAGTTGTCTAGTATATAGAAATGAAAGGTACGTTGGTTTCTATGATTATACAACAGGATCACCTGCGGGCAAAGGCCCTGACAACAAACGAAAAAACCATCCGCATGAAAAGTGGATGGTTTCTGATCGTTATGCTCCCCAGATGCGCGGCATGGGCATTGGTTCTTTGCCGAGCTCAGCCCACGCATATTTTAGAAGCAGCTCGCTTTTGAGTACTCCATAAGCTGGATGATCCCATAAATTGTTCAGCTCTTCCGGATCATTCACGAGATCGAAGATTTCGCCGTAGGTTTGGCGGTAATATACTGTTATTTTATAGCGCGCATCAATATACGTCTTCTGGTGAATGGTAGTTGGCTCATGTCGGAATTCACAGATGGCATGATCACGCGCCTGATCCTGAACGCCTTTCCATACCCCGCTTTGATCGACCCCTGTCATGATTGCGGGAACCGGAATATCACATAAGGAGAGGAACGTTGGGGCCAGATCCACCAGAGACTGGATGGCAGCTGACTGTCTGCCGGCAGGAACATGACCAGGATACCTTACAATAAAAGGTAGCTTGATGAGGTCCTCGTAATGGAAGCCGCCCTTGTACTGCAATCCATGCTGCCCGAAAAAGTGTCCATGATCCGTTGTGAACACGATAACCGTGTTATCGGTCAAACCCAGCTCATCGAGCTTATCCAGGATTTTGCCTATATATTTGTCCATCAGACTGATCATGCCATAGTAAGTTCCTACGAGCTGCTTGCGCTCTGCCTCAGGTAAAAGATGAGAGTGATAACCATGAATGCCCTTGCCCGTTTCCATCAAATGGCTAAAATCCGGCTTCTCTTCCTGCGTCAATCCAAAATGCGGCGGGTTCATGTCATGCTCGCCTGGAGCCGCACTTGGAATGGTCAGCTCTTCCGGATCATACATACGGTCCCACGGCTCGGGTACCAGATAATCAGGATGCGGATCAAAGAAGCTCGACCATAAAAAGAACGGCTCATCCTTCTGCTTATACTGTTCCAGCATCGCATTCGTCCGCTCCGCGATCCATGCATCATAGTGAATTTCTTCCGGAATCGGCCATGTATGCTTGATTGCCGGATCCATCGATCCTGTAGGTGCCAGGAAATAATCCCGCCAGTTATCGAACCCCTTCTCTTCCATCCAGAGCGCATAATGCTGTCCCACATGTGCTTCATTGGTGTGGTTGCGGGCTAGCTCCACATGATCAAAGCCATAAAACGGTCCGTGGAATGAGTTCCAAAAATCAAGATCCTGAAGCAGCGGGTATGCCTCAAGCGATGGATACTCCTCCGTGCCCCGCAAAGGCTGGAAATGCGCTTTGCCGATCAATGATGTCTGATAGCCTGCCGCCACAAAATCCTCCGCCACGGTTCGGCGGTCCTCAAGCAGCTTTGTCCCCAGACTCCAGGCTCCATGCTGGCTCGGATACATGCCGGTTATGATGGAAGCCCGCGTAGGCGTACAGGTCGGATTCGGGCAATACGCCCGAGTAAATGACGTTCCTTCCTTGACGAGCCGGTCCAGATTGGGCGTATGTACTTCGCTGCCCAGGGCACCGATCGTGTTCCAGTGCTGCTGATCACTGGTAATAAGCAGAATGTTTGGATGCTTCAATACTGCCTCTCCCTTCTAGCGGTAAGGTATTCCTGATTTAATACTTATCTCTTGAAGTTTATCTTGTCTTGAAAAAGAAGGGAATGCCATAATGTATTTAACAAAATGTTAGGTGGGATTGAATTGAAGGAATATACCGGAGAATTTGCGGACCTGTGGCATCACATGCCTTCCGGATATGAGCGTACAGGTGGTTTCTGGTTTGTCAGAGCCGGAAGAAATGACGCAAAGCCACATTATCATGTCGGCCCGAAGCAGATCGACAGCTACGGTCTTCATTTTATCGTAAGCGGAGAATTACAGCTAAGCTATGGCAGCAGGCAGGTCATTTTGGGTACCGATGATATTTTCTGTCTGTTTCCGCACCAAACGTATGAATACCGGATTCATTCTGCCGAACCGCTCCGGATGGTATGGCTCACCATGGAAGGGCCTCAGATGCGGGAGCTGATGCAGATGATCGGTCTCAATGGAAAGCAGCCTTACAGGAAAGAGGCAATGACTCTGGAGTGCCTGGAGCGATTGAAAGCAATCGAAGAGGTCATATGGCATCATGGCCCGCAGCAGCTGTCCACCATGAGACTGATGTCTGCAGCCTATCGTCTGTTTGAGGAACTGGAACGAGAGCCCTTATATGACGCACCTGCCGGTAACACGTCTGAAGTGCATTGGGTAGCCGAGGCTGTGAGTTTTTTCCAGCTGCACTATACCGAATTACTTCGTGTAGAGACCGCTGCCCGGATGTTCGGTCTCCATCGCTCTCATTTCTCACATGTTTTCACGCAGAAGGTTGGCCTATCACCGCAGCAATATGTGCAGCAGCTCAGGCTGGAGCGTGCGGGCGAGCTGCTCAAGGATGACGCATTACAGATCGGTGAAATCGCGTTATCCGTGGGATATCCTGATCTCTACACATTTTCCCGTGCCTTTAAACGCTTGAAAGGATGCTCCCCCAGCGAGTACCGGCGGCTTATCACAAAATACAAACTTGATCCCGGTAAACCCCGCATTGAAGCCCGAGAACCCTACTCCTTATAAAAGACTGGAGACAACGCAAAAGCCGGAACTTATCGATGTGATAGATCCGGCTTTTAGTGAGGCTTACAATTGTCCTTTTATTCTTTGACGGCCCCTGCGCTAAGTCCCTTTTCCACTTTCTCCTGGAACAGTAAATAGACAACAATGGTTGGCACAATCGTCAGCATGATGCCTGCGAAGGTTGGCCCCAGCTGAGAAGATCCCTGCTGGCCGACAAAAGACATCAGCGCCATGGAGATGTTATTCATATTCTGATCCGATATGAGAATGACGTTCCACACCAGATCATTATAAATATCGAAGAAGCTCAGTATTCCGGCAGTCGATACCGCTGGCATCGTAAGCGGGGCAATGATTTGGAACAGCAAGCGGATGGGTCCGCAGCCATCTATAATCGCGGATTCGTCCAGTTCCTTGCTGATGCCCTTCATATATCCGGTAATGAGAAAAATCGCAAGCGGCATCTCGAATACGCCATAGAGCACAATCATCAGCGGATAACTGTTGAACAGATGCAGCGCTCCGACAACCTTGGAGATCGGAATCATCAGGGAGAAGACGGGGATCATGAGTCCGATAGCAAAGTAATTGTAAAGAAATCCATTCATTCGAAGCTTGTACCTGGATAGCACAAAAGCAATCATGAGCGACAGCACCAAACACAGGAATGTCCCGGGAATCGCATAGATGAAAGAGTTTAGAATCGCCCGGCTGATTTTGGCATCCACGAGTGCCATCTTATAGTTATTCCAGCGCCATACATCCGGCAGCGAGAAGACCGAGTTGTTGTAAATTTCCACGTTGTCCTTCAGCGAGGAGAAAAAGGAATAAAGCAGCGGATACAGGAAAATGACAGCTGCAATAACGGAGAAAACATATACCGGAGTTCTTTTCAGCTTAATCATGCCTGCACCCCCTTCTTCTTGGCACGGCTTCTGGAGCTCGTCAGGAAGTTCATGAGTACCGTTACGACTAGGGCGGCTACGATCATAAAGGTACCGATACTATTACCGACGCCAAAGTTATTGAACTTAAAGGCTTCATTGTACAGGAGCGTCGTCGGCACATCCGTCGCGCCGTTCGGGCCTCCGCCTGTAATAACGTAGATTTGTCCGAATACACGGATCGACTGGGTAACGGCTAGAACAGCGAACACCTTGAAGATCTCCTTCATTAAAGGAAGTGTAATATGCTTCAGTTTATGGAAGCTGTTCGCTCCATCCAATGAAGCTGCCTCATAGATTTCATCCGGAATGGCAACCAGCCCGCTTGCGAAAATAATCATGTTCTGCCCGCAGTAGATCCAGGCATTCACGACAACGACCGTGTAGATGGCAAGCGCAGGCTCGCCCAGCCAGTCATGCGTCAGTGAGCTGAGGCCGAACATTTCCAGCAGCTTATTGACCAGGCCATCGCTTTTAAGCAGAAACTGCCACATCAGACCCACCGACGTGAGCGGCAGGATGGAAGGAATAAAAAAGGCGACTTTAAAAAACCGCTTGCCCCTCATCCGGCTTGTCACAACCAGCGCCAATGAGAGCGCGATGGGCAGAATCAGGACAAACGATGCAGCAATGAACAGTCCTACATTCTTCAGCGATCTGTAAAAGTTCGGGTTATCCAGCATTTCCTTGTAGTTGTTGATTCCATCGAAAGTCAAGGGAACATTAAATATGCCATTCCAGTCGAAAAAGGATTGATACACTGTTTGAATAGCCGGATAAATAAAGGCTATCGTATATAGTAAAAGTCCGGGTAAAAGCAAAATTGCTATCGCCCCGTATGCTTTTCGTTTGTTCACGCGATTCCCTCCGCTTCGTTCTTAGGCTGTGAATGATAGAGCCGCCGGGACTCTCTCCATAAAGGTTGTGAGCTGCCGGCGGCTGTGTTCATCATTATCGTAAGTAAACGATCAGTGATTCGAATCAACGACCTTCTGTACGTTGTCGGCGGTTTGCTGCGGGCTTGCACCTGCAAACATCCCTTGAATTTCACTGCGCAGCTTGTCCTGAAGCGAAGGTATATTATCGTAGGTTTCGATTTCAGACAGGAAGGTCTTGGCGCTCTTCTGAGCTTCCATGTACTCCTTCGTCACCGGATCGATCTGGGAGGAATCCAGCTCCACATTCACCGGATACGTGCCTCCTTTGGTCGCTTGTGCAAAATACTTAAATGCATCCTCGTTCGTTAAGTATTTCAGAAGTTTAATCGTAGCGTCCTTCTCGGCTCCCGAGATGGACTTGGATACCGAGTATCCGCCAGCTGTTCCGAACCAGACGTCTTTATTCTCCGGATGATCTGCAAAATAAGGGAATGGAATGACGCCGATCTGATCAGCCATATCCGAAGATGAGAGCTGGGAGATCGCCCAGTTTCCTTCGAACAGCATCGCACTCTTTCCTGCAAGGAACTGCGCTGTAGTGCCATTGGAATCGAGTGTGACGATATTGTCCCCAAGAACTCCGGCAGACTGCCAGTCCTTCATGAGCTGGAACAGTTGAAACATGTCGGGATCATTCCATTTTGCCTTACGGCTGATGAGGTCTTCTGTCTTCTGGAACCCAAACCGCTTGAAGGACAGATTGTTGATCAAATGTCCACCGCGGAAGTTTTCCTTATCCCCCATCAGCATCGGTACGGCTCCAATTTTCTTGAAAGGCTCGACAAGTGCTGTCATCTCTTCAATCGTTTTTGGCGGCTCTACGCCTGCCTTCTTGAACAGATCCTTGTTATAATAGATCGCTACGCTGCTATCTTCCATAGGAACCGCAAAGGTTCCCTGAATATCGCTGTACTGCCATCCGCTGAACAGGGGCTTAAACGCACCGCTCCATGCCTTGTCCTCGTCAAGAACCGGCTGAAGATCCATCGCGATATTCTCGGCATACACCTTGAAGGACTGACCTCCATAATTCATCCAGATATTCGGAACATTGCCTGTCGCAACGGCCGTTTTAAATTTGTTGTTATACGAGGTTTCATCATTAACCGATTCGTTCACGACCTCGATGTCCGGATTCTCCTTCTTGAACTTGTCCAGAAGTTCATTAAATGCTTTGGATTTCAGATCAGAACCGGAAAGACGCGTCATAATCCGTACCTGCGTCTTTTTGCCCCCCTTCCCGCCGTTAGACGAGCTGTCTGATCCGCCCGAACTGCCGCAAGCTGAAAGAACTAAGGAACATATAAGCAATAGTGATAGTGTCCAGTGGGTTTTTTTCATTACCTTCATAAGATTACCGCTGCCTCCTTTGATGTGTTCTGGATTAGCCTTCATACTGGAAATTATAGTTGGTAGCGGTTTCAAAACGAATGTAATATCCCCACCTGACCGGGAATATTATGACTTTTCAGCACAGAAACATTCCGTAATGGCTTACACCGAAAACTTAGAAGGAGGCACGCGGTAATGCTTTTTGAAGCACTTGCTGAAATAGTGAGGGTCCGCATATCCGGTCTGCGCTGCAATGTATTCCACATTCCGATACCCCGATATTAGCAGCTCCTTTGCCCTGTTCATCCGGCATAGAGTCACATATTCGGTCACAGACAGGCCGCTTTCAGCTTTGAATATACGGCTTAAATAATTCGCGTTAATATGGAGGCTTTGCGAGATTGCCGGCAGATCCAGTTCAGCATTGCTGTAGTTCGCATCAATATATGCCTTTGCCGTCTCGACAAGCCTGGCCGAAGAGGATTTCTTCTGTGACTCCGAACGGGTATAGAGACTCATCAGCCTGGCATTGATCCAGACTTCAATCCGATCCGGCATCTCTAGACGGTCAACAGCCGCTGCCGCATTCAGAGCAGCCGCTTCATCCTCCGTCATTTCGATCTGCTGCTCTTCCGCATATACATTCAGCATTGCAGTAAGCTCATACACGATATAATACAGCTGGTCGATATGCGTAGGCTTCGCCGTAAAGCGGGAAAATAGCTCGTGGATGCGCCCGGCAGCATCCTCCGGATTGCCAAGCCGCAAATCAATGAGCAGCTGCTCGCGGATTCCCCCCAGCTGTAATGGTTTCCACTCGGTTGGGAGCTCATCATACTTGATGATCCTTCCCCTGCCATACACCGCCTTGTGACGCATGGCCAGCACTGCCTCCTGATAACCGCGGTCTGCATCCGCTGTGCTGCAATTGCTGCTGATCCCCATGGTCATCAGCATGCCTACGGTACTGTGTATTCTCTCCACGGCTTTGCGCCAAACTTCCTCCAGCCGGATTTCAGGAGAAGCCAACACCACAAGCCGCCCGCTTGAGTCATAGCAGATCCCGGTTTTCTGTTGGGACTGGATGACCTCTGCCAGTATGGCCAGCCCGTCCTTGGCTTGTTCAGTAACCTGTTCAGCACAGATGCTTGAGCGAACGGGATCGCCATCCATTTCACCGGGTCGGTCGAAACTAGCTACAGCAATAATCAGAGCCCCTTCGGAAAGCTGCGGGCAATACCGATTCAGCCCTTCTTTTCGTTCCGGCTCTTGCATGGAAGCGGACGAATCCAGAAGACGCATCATAAAGCTGCTTCTGCTGCTATCATAAGCCACAATTAGTTCTTCAGCTAAGGCAGTGGAATGGGAGCGCTTCAGCTCCTCTTCCCGGATTATCGTACGTACCTTTACAAGCGTTTCTGCCAGTTCATCCATATCAATCGGCTTCAGGATATAGTTGGCAGCTCCCAGACGCAAAGCGGTCTTCACATAGTCAAAATCGCTGTAGCCTGTGAGAAAAATGATGTGCAGGCCGGGATGGTTCTCCCTTGCCCTTCTGGCAAATTCAAGTCCATCAATCATCGGCATATTGATATCCACCAGCGCAAGCTGCATAGGGATCGCTGCTTCTTCCAACAGCTCCAGAGCCTCTTCTCCATCCTCGGCCTCTCCTGCAAGCTCAAAGCCAAGCTGCTCCCATTCAACGAACCGCTTCAACCTCTCCCGGATCAGATATTCGTCATCTATGATCATGGTCTGTATCATCGGTTTCCCCCTCCATTCTTAGCAGCGGCAACATCGCCGTTACGGTTGTTCCTTCTCCATATACACTGCTGATCCGCAGCCCGTATGAAGTTCCAAAATGCAATTTGATCCGCTCATCCGTACTTTTTACGCCAAAGCCGCTTCCGTGAACTGAATGTTCCCGCAAGATGGCATTCAGCTTGTCCGGCTGCATGCCGATTCCGTTATCTGTAACTTTCAACATCAATAGGTTGTTCTCGCTGTATACTCGAACCCCGATGATTCCCTTCCCGCGTTTATAGCGCAGGCCATGATATACCGCGTTCTCCACGAGTGGTTGCAGAAGCAGCTTAATGGACCTGTACGGAAGCACTCCGGGCTCCACATCAAAACGGCTGCTGATCCGGTCTCCATAACGCACCTTCAAAATATCCAGATAATTGCGGGTAATGTTCAGTTCATCCTCCACCCGTATGATTGGGCTTCCCTTACTGAGAACACCACGGTAAAATGCCGCCAGCTGTTTGACCAAGCTTACGATATCTTTTCCACGTCCGAGATCCGCCAGTGCACTGATGCTCTCAAGCGTGTTATACAGAAAATGGGGATTGATCTGCGACTGAAGCGCAGCCAGCTCGATCTCCTTGCGTTTCTTCTCATCCTCTACAATCTGCTCCATCAGATGCTTGGTCCGGTTTACCATTTTATTAAATTCGGCTCCAAGCGCACCGATCTCATCCCTTGATTCGATATCAAATACAACATCCATGTTGCCTTCCTTCATCTTCTTCACGGTTTTCTTCATGGCTAGCAGAGGACGGGTAATCGATTTCGAGGTAACATAGGTGAGCACTGCAGCCAAGACGATGAACAGCAGAGAGAGTGCAGTAAATTGGCGGATCAGCATCTGATTGTCTTTTGTCACCTCTCCCACCGGAACGACTCCGAGAATAATCCAGTCCAGCTTGGGAAAAAACCGGGACACCACAATCTGCTTCTCACCGTCTATCTTGAAAATATCCCCGGCTTGATGATTCAAGGCCCAGTTAAAATAAGGCTCATTCTCCACAGATGTATACAATCGGCTCTTGTTGTCATCCGAGACGATTTTGCCCTTTCGATTCATAATGAAAATGCTTCCGCCCTTGCCGATGGAAATATTCCCGTACTGCTTGCTAATGCTCTTCTCATTGATCGACAGCTGGATTAGCCCGATCGGCAGACCTGTTCCGGCAGAATAAAACTTTTGATACAGGGAGATCACATTCCTCGGACCATCCTCCCGCTGATAGTTAGCCAGCGTCGTATCCATCCACTGCGAGGTTGACTTGGACGAAGAGAATTTATGCATATAGGGTCGACTGGTATCCGTAATGTTCTTCTCCACCCCTGATCCATAGATCCCTCCAATCTGGTCATAAACGATAACGGAATCAATCATGGTCTTCTCCGTCATCCCAAAAAGCGCGTTCTGAATGGCAATCTGATCATTATAATGGGCCAAATACTCTGATCTCGGGCTGCTCATAATATCCTGCACGTACTCATCTGTGATGGCCATCTGTGCAAAGGTCTCTGCCTGGCTCAGAACCATATCCAGCTTCTCGGAAGCCAGCTGCAAATTTTGCTGCATGTTAACGATTGTTTTGTTAATGAGGATCTTGGATGATATAAAATACGTAGTGACTGCCAGCAGAACAATCAACAAAGCAAACAGCCAGATATATGCAAAGGTTATTTTGGTGCTGATGGAAGAACCGGGAAGCAGTTTATGTGACCGTTTGCGCAGCATGACAACCCCCCCCCTACCCTTAATTGGATTCTATCCTTTGAAATCGGTTACAAATATAGTTTACGTGGATATCAAATATTTTTCGACATGGATCTACAATTTTCTAATTCTGTCAGTGACCTCCAATATCTCTCACTATGCAAAACAGACTGTTTTCGGGCGAACTTGTTCGTCCGCTCAAAAACAGCCTGTCTTATGTTCAGTTCTACTCCTGCTTTGCCCACCCTTACTTCAGGTCAAGTACAACCATCTGATGGCTTTCCAGCACAGGGACGGTATATTTCACATGACTTCCGCTTTGCTCAAACGCCAAAGGCGTTTTCTGCGGAGCCAGATACACCCCTGTTATCTTCTTGCCCGGCAGATGCAATTCCACCTTCACATCATGCACCGGTATGATATCTTCAATGATCTCTACATTCGTTCCGCGCTTCACCGGGGAAGCATACAGCAAATGATTCACAAGGCGGCTCTCTTCAGTCTGGTGCTGAAGTGTAACTACGCCCTGAGCAGGCAGAGTGGTAGAGAGCGTCGGATCAGGCAGCAGTCTGCGAATTGATTGATGAATGAGCTCCTTAACGGGAAGGCTGCCATTAATCGCATAATCCTCACACATATTCCAGGCAATATAAATACCTGCATCACTCTCGACAACCCCCGGACTTTCATCCTTGGCATCAAAGGTGAACGGAGTATGCTGATGTCCGCTGAACTTGAACGCATCCCGGTTGAAGTAAGGATCAACCCGTTTGGCGATCACCTTACCTCCCTCGGTAAGCTCAATACGCTGACCACGGGCTTGAATCAGGAAATTGGCCTGCCTTAAGCTTGGCAGATCGAACTCCGGACAGAAGTAATCCGGTTTATAAAGGTTATCCCCCGTGCGGCGAACTCCCAGATCAAGCACAAACTGCTCTCCTTCCAGGTCCATTCCTGATTTACCTGTAGCGAGGATTTTACCCCCTTGGGCAATAAATGCTTCCAGTTTAGCCTTCAGCTTGTCATTCACAAGCACATGGTCTGGCATGATGATTACTTTATAGGCAAGAAAGTCGGAGTCCATATCTACCACATTGAACAGGAATTTACCTTCCAGCAGCAGCCGTACCGCACCTGCATCAAACTGGTTCGTAAACATCGCGGAGGCATGATCCTCGTAGCCTGTGCTTTCGACCGACAGCAGCGCGATATCCGCTATATTGCGCGTATTTGAACACCAAGGCTCCTTCGCTTCAACCTCACGGTATGCCGCTCCGATCAGATCATAGGTTGCCGGATCCATGAGTCCCTCCGGATGGAGGTGATCACCGATAGAGCAATGTGCACCATGAGCCAGGCTAAGCGCTGTTTCATAACGAAGGGCATTCGGATGCTTGTATCCCCCGAACTCCCCCCAGAACTTGTGAAATTTACCGGTCATACCGAGGAAGTCCACGCCCAGTGGCTGCACATAACGCGCAGACAGAGGGAAGTGATCATATCCCCATCCTGCTGTCGGGAGCGATTCCAGCTCCAGATGCGTATTCACATCGATTAAATCACGGCGTCCGTGCGGGAAGTGTCCCGAGTTCTGCGTAACAGGAAGCCCTGGCTTAATCGCATGGATCGCATCGCGGATGCGGTTGGCATAGTTCGCATAGACTCTTTCACCCAGCTCGACAACGCTTTGCGTATCACGCGGGTCCTTGCCTTCAGCCAGCAGCTGATTAAGGCATGTCGGACAATAGCATTTACGTACGCCGACGATGTCCAGGAAGATCCCGTCTGCATCATATTTGCGTACGACTTCCTCCGTCTGGCGGATGACATGATCCAGGTATGGCGTGTTGAGACAGAATTGATGCCAGCCCGGCACCATGAAGCCGTCCACCCAATTGGTGCGATCCTTCTCGTCGCGCATCAGCCATTCCGGATGAATACGGGCGATCTTTTCTTCAAAGCCTACGGACAAATATACCGGAGTTTTGACTCCGATTTCATGAGCCGCTTCGATCTGGGCTCCGAGGAGATCAAAGTTCAGGTTCGGATGCTGTTCATTGACTTCCGAAGGGAAATAGGCCCAGCCATGATGGCATTTGGCAAAAATCGTTATGGAATCGACATGCCCCCGCTTCAGCATCTCCTGGAACTGCTGCTTGGAAAACTGTTTGCCGATACCCGGGATATGCTCGGATGTATGGAAATCTAGGTGAATTTGTCTGAATCGCATGCTGTTCACTCCTTATGATCACTATGTCTGGATTTGCCCTTTAGTGTATCATGGAAGTATTGAAGTGTATTTGAACGGCATTCCGCTGTTTATACGCCATTCCACCAACATGTTAAAAGGATGATCGATCTATGAGCAGCTTGCTTGATCTTACGCCGTTTGTGCGCTCTGCCCACCGCTGGGTATACGACGGAGGTATACATGAGCATACAAGAACCGGCTATGCTTTTGGGATCCACTACTTCACCGCCGGAATGGGCAGCGTCTGCATTGAAGGAACCGAATATAAAGCAGAGAAAGGAGCGATGATCTTCATCCGCCCCGGAGAAGTTCATTCCTTTCATCCACTGCCACGCCAAGCACTCGAAGCTTACAATGTGTATTTCGATCTATGGTCTGTTCCGCGTCCTCATCAGCCTAGGTTCGCCTTCGCCCCCGATGAGCCGGATCCTAA
Organism: Paenibacillus sp. J23TS9; assembly: GCF_018403225.1. Lineage (NCBI taxonomy): Bacteria > Bacillati > Bacillota > Bacilli > Caryophanales > Paenibacillaceae > Paenibacillus > Paenibacillus sp. J23TS9. The sequence goes on from NZ_BOSG01000004.1 coordinate 99,435, forward strand.
ATATATGACACGAGTGGAGGAATGTCCGGAGCTAGCGCACATTCCTTCCTGCACTGTCATGGGGGCCTCCTCATTGCCCGCAGTTTGCCTGCATCAGCTATGCCAGATGGAATACATCGTTTATGGCGAGGAGATTGCTTCCAGTCTGATGCGGGCCATCCTGCTTCACGCGGCTGGCAGTCCATTTAATCAGAAGGTCCGCGATTACCGGATAACCAGGCTTATGCAGCAGATCGAGCTGTATCCTGACGCCGAATTCCAGGTCGAGCACTGGTGCGAGCAATCCGGGCTGCGTAAATCGCAGCTGTACAAGCTGTTCCGGGAAGAGACAGGCATGTCGCCGATGGCTTATCAGTCCAAAATGAGACTAAAAAAAGCAGCACTGCTACTGCTTGAGTCCACACAGACGGTTACTGCCATTGCCGAGCTGCTCGGGTACAGCTCCATTCATCACTTTTCCAAGCAGTTTTCCTTTGAATATGGGAAAAGCCCTACTGAATATAGGCAGATGAACCGGATGGATACCGGTCAGGGGGAATCACAGTTCATATTAAAATCAAAAATTCTATAATCTTAAAAAAGCAGCCGCCATGTTCATCATGACAGCTGCTTTCCTTCTGATCCTGATTAATCGTCAAATGACCGTAAAATTGACTCCATAAAAGGACAGGGCTAATTTTCTTGCCACATGCTGGGATGCCAGATTCTCCCACAATGTACTGTATAACGGAACACACTCCATCTTACGCACCGCCATAGCCCAACCAGCAACAACTGCCGCGGCATACCCCTTGCCACGAAAGACGTCCAAGGTCTCCAGCCCTGCTTCATGTGCTCTCGATGTAATGCGAACGCTGCGGCAGATCGAGACGATTCGGCTTTCATGCACGAGGGCTATGCATGGCTGCACATATTCAATTTCAGAGATCAGCCACTCGAAACCGTCGTACATAAACTCCTTCATATTGTCCCGGGTAATGCAGACCACCTGCATCGCCGGCATGGTTTCCTCAGGAATAAGATAACAGGGTCCCATCGTGAAGCGTTCACTTTGAAGGAGATTCATGTAAGCCTCAAAATGTTTCGGTTTCGTCTGAAAATCACTTAAGATCGGTTCGTCAGCGCATAATTCCTCCAATTGCCTGGCAAGCATCTCGGGGACATCATACCGAAGCCGGCAGAGAGCCGTTCCCTCAATAGTCCGTCCCAGGAAAAACCGGGGGGCCGAGTCCTCTCCGGGCCAGGGCTCGTTTATCGTGCGCAGCCTCATGTTCTGATCATGTGTAAATAGCGCCTCTACATGGAACTCCATCAGCTCACGGGAAGTTGGTTTGATTTTTTTTCGGTCACTCATGCTTTCACCCCTTTTTTTCCTGTTAACTATCGTGTCCCATTAGTTCACTCCTGGCAGATGAAAAGCAGCTTTATAAAGCTTATAGTGGTTGTATTTTTGGCCTTCGATCTCGATCTGATCCACGTAATCAAATCCGCTTTTCTGAATAACCTTGTTGGAAGAATGATTATGGGTCAAAGCCACCGCGTTAAGCATGATGATATCCGTATGGGCAAACAAATACTGTGCAAGTGCACGAACAGCCTGTGTTGTGTAGCCTTTATTCGTATGCTGGTTGGAAATGGCGTACATGATTTCTCTGTTCGGTTCAGGCAGCTCCTCCTTGATTGCAGTATTGCACCAGCCGATGAACTCACCCGTTTCTTTCAAAATGATTCCGAGTCGAAGCATCAGATCACCGACATGTCCGCCTGAAGCTACAGCTTGAAGAAAACGCTGGTTATCCACGGTTTCGTAATTGGTTATCCAGTCCACTCTCTGTTCAAGCGGCACATCCCAATCCGGTAAAAAGGTCTTGATCTCGGGCTGCCGGGTGAGCGCACACAGTGCCTCCACATCCTCAATCAGATATTCCCGCAGCAATATATCCTTGCAATCTATTGTGAAAATATCATTCTTATCTTTATGCTTCATATTCATCATCATAAGCCTCTTTCATTTTCATTTTCCAAATAAGTTAACACTCTGCCTGATTCCATGGATGTGTCGATGATTCTTGCAATATGGGCAGCTATCTCATCAGGACTCTGCAGCTGACCAGCCTCATAAGCCTGCTTGAAGTGAGCGGCCATAGCAAAATCCTCGATCTCTTTATTTCTGGCAGCTGCCTGCATCGACGTATCCACCATTCCGGGATCGACTGCAATCACTTCGACGCGGTCTGCAAGCTCTGTACCTGCACATCTGGTAAACATATTGAGGCCAGCTTTTGCCGTGGAATAGACACTCATGGCCGGATTGGCATAAGAACCGGATCCCGACGTAATCTGAATCACCTTTTTCCGAAGTGACCATTCCCTTGTTTTCCGGATAAATACCGAAGTAAGGATCATGGGGGCAATCAGGCTAATCTGAAGATTCGCAATCATTTCCTCCGGCTGTATGTCTTCTACTAGCTTTAGGGGCTCCAGCATCGAAGCGTTATTGATCAGACAAACCATCTCAAAATCCTCCGGATGGATTGGCTCTAAAACGGAATGAAGCATGCCTTCAATTTGTGTTGTCTGCATCAGATCAAAGCTCACATGGGTATACCCGGTCAAATGAGCCAGAGAATCCGCTTTGCTTCTGGATATTCCATACACCTTATCCCCGCGTTCCAGCATCCGTCTGGCAATCGCCTCACCCATTCCTTTGGACGTCCCTGTAATGATAAAGCAACGCTTAGACACCGGTACCCCTCCCATTTTTCATATAAAAAATAAAGTTTTGTCCTCCATTCAGCATTTGCATACCATCAGCATATTTCATGTGGGGTTTAGGTTAGCTCAAACCGGCAACTTCATAGGCCGTAATCTGCATCGTTTCCGTGTCCAGCAGGTCTCCTGAAGCATCTATAATCACTGCCCAATCCTTCGGATTCTTGTAGCCTGAAATGATAGCCGTATGGTGCATACCCGCCAGCTTGCAAGCCTGTTCCAGATTTGCATGGATATATCCTTCGGGGAAAATGAACATGTCCGCATCCGGATGCGCCATTAGCTCTTCTTCCAGCTGCTTCAGTTCCTTCTCCATCTTCGGTTGTCCGATTACAATTTTCATTTCATGCTCCTCCGGAATTCAGCCTATTTGTTGGATTCGCATCACATGCTCTCAATCCATTCTAAAATCTCTTTGTTTCTCTTTACGATCCTTCGCTTTGCCTCATATGGCTTGGTAAGCTCCAGGATTTCCTTCATCGTGTCCCGGTCAAAGCCTTTGTTCCATACAAAGGTCATCACCAGCAAATTTTTAAAGGACTGCTTGTAGTTGGCATGCTCGAGGCCAAGCCGGGTTCGGATAAATCTTCGAAAAACCCTGAAATCCCTGACAAGCTTGTTAGGAGAGATGATAAAAATAAGATCAGCATGCTCGAAGCTCTCTTTTCCCCATTTATGATGCACGCCTTCGATGATCCATGCTTCGGTGCTGACAGCTTCTTTTACAAGCCTGTCCCTCGTCTCGGTCGGAAATCTGCGCTGTTCAAGTCCACGTTCCCACACGAAATTATCCGTTTCATAATGAGGAATTCCAAGCCTCTGCGAGCACTCGCGCGCGATATATGACTTCCCGGTTCCGCAAGCCCCAATAATCCGGATTTTAATTGGTATCGCCCCTTTCAGGTGCAGAAGTGATTGAAAAAACGAACCAATTCTCATTCCAATATTAATCTATATTGGTTGTAATTGTATACGTTATCATAGAAAATAGAAATTAATCTTGGGCGCGAAAAAGGAGCGGTTAAAATGAACAAATACGGAGCATATGTGAAGTTCACGGCAAAGCCTGGAGAGCGGGAAATACTGGCAAACATTCTGCTGGAGGCTGCGGCGGCGGCTCAAACCGTTGAGGAATGCGAGGTCTACATTATCAATCTGTCGGAAACGGAACCCGATGCCATTTGGGTAACCGAAGTATGGAGCAGTTCTGAAGCTCACAAAGCGTCTCTAACCCAGCCCGGGACCAAAGACTCCATTGCCCGTGCCATGCCGCTGATTGCCGGAGTGGAATCTATTCCGGTAATGCCGCTTGGAGGCAAGGGTTTGTAACTCTATAATCCAGCCTATAAAAAAGAGAGCCATCAGGCTCTCTTCCTGCCGATATAAAGCAAATGCGATGCAGACCCTAGCATATACGGATTTTCGGATTCCTTCATTACGATGTGCATGATTTGCTGGAATGCTTCTTCACCCTGCTGCTGCCAGTAATCCCACTGTTCCTCTTTCATCGCACCCGCAATACTGCTGGAGCCCACCAGTTTGACGGTTTCGAATCCATGAGACTCCATAAACGGGTTAATATCATCAATGTCAAAGTAGTACGCTCCGGTAAAACGCCCTTCATCCTGATGGTCAAACGTTCCCGACTCCAGGAATTCCGCGATACCCTGAACCGTATGGTTCGGCTTCCAGAATTCTGGATACATGAGCGAGGTTGTTAAAAACTTGGTTTTGGACATCAAAGCCACAAATACGAGCCCACCCGGTTTCGTGACCCGGTGCAGCTCCCGAATGGCCTGTACCCGGCTCTCTTCTTCTTGCAAATGATACAGTGGTCCAAGCATCAGCGCGGCATCAAAGTAATTTTCCGGAAAAAGGCTTAAGTCTCGGGCATCTGCCGGATAAAACCCTGCAAATTGACCCTCGACCTGGAATTCCTCGGCTTTTTTCTTCGCGATTTCCACCAATCTCGGAGTCAAATCCGTTAACGTCACCCGGTAACCCAGCTTGGCGAGCTCCATCGCGTATTTCCCCGGCCCGGCGCCGTTATCCAGAATATGACCGTTAGCTGGCAGAAGACTTTTGATATGATGCAAATTAATAATGAATTCAATAGGCTCCCGGTCCAGCCGTCCCCATTCATCGAATGCATTGTAGTATGTAATGACTTTGTTCATCAGGATTACCTTCCTTTCTTGGATGGTATTTATCTGACTATAATCTCTTATTTTACCCGTGCCACAATTAGATTCACAGCTGAAATTTCTCTTTAATCATCTGTGCGACGGTTTCCGGACTGAGCTCCGTGTTGTTGATTCTTAAATAATTGGCATGCCCGATTTCACCCTCCATGGAATTAAGCCGGTGATTTTCCATGGTCACCCGAAGGTCCCTTTTGGAGAACTCAATATTTCTCTTCGTCGCTTTATGACTTAATCGGTGCGGGCTTTTATTGCGTTCCAGCCGCTCCTCCATATCCGCTTCCAGCTCAACCAGATATACTGTACCGCCTTGATTCTCAAATATACGACTGATTTTCTCGATATAATCCCAGTCGTTCTGCAGGTCAAAAGCCCATACAAACGTGAAAATCAATCCTTCCAGATCACTCTTGGCCACTTCCTCAAAAATCTCCTGACGGAACAAACTGACCAAGCGCTTCCCTGGTGCCGAACCATAACTAAAAAACGGCGTGACCAACTCGATCGTCATATGGTTGTGAAAAAGCTTTAACTCTGTAATTTTCTCCAGTTCTTGACCTACCGTCATTTTCCCGACAGCTTGAGGCCCAAAGAGAATGATGAATTTCATATCTTCACCTCATTTTTTATAAAACACTGATCAATGTCCAAATACCGGAAAGAATAATCACCCATAAAGCCAGCCTTCTGAACAGATTATCATTTAATTTTTTGATTGCTTTGATGCCAATGAAGACGCCGATAAGCATGCTGGGAATCAGCCACAAAGAGTAGGAAAACACCTGCTTCGTCAGCATGCCGCTGTAGGCATATGTACATATGGTGATGATATTCAAAATGATGCCATAGGCTGTGATATTGGCTCTGAACGTATTTTTATCTACTTTCTGATTGGATAGAAAGAGCGCGACAGGCGGGCCGCTCATGGATATACTTCCATTCAGGAGTCCGCTGATGATGCCGACCGGCACGAATGCGAGCTTTTCATTTTTGACGGGAAAAGACTTACCAAGCAGGAGCAGCAAAGCAATCAGGATCATGAAAATCCCCGTAAAGGATTTTAAAATATGCTCATCCAGAAAAAGAAGCAGATACGTCCCTAGAGGCGCTGCCAATAAGCTCGATACGATCAGAATCCAGATTTTTTTCAGATCAATGTGACGCCTCGCGTCTATGATAACCATCAAATTCGTGCAAAGACTTAAGATGACGACAATCGGAACTGCCTGCTGAAGTGGAATGATCCTTGCCAGAAAGGGCATCGCGATCAAAGCAAATCCGAAGCTCGTCAGCCCCTGGATAAAACCGGCGGCAATTACCACGATAATGCATATAATCAAAAATGCTGCAGATTCCATAGAACCCTCTTTTCTGATGTCTGAAATATATGTGAAAGATGCATATTACAGTATTGTTTTACTGCGATACCAATAGGAGTAAATTTCACGGTAGCCCAGCTTTTCGTACAGACGGTTAGCAGGCGGATTGTTCTGGATAACCTGAAGATAGCTATGTGTTGACCCGTTTTCTTTTGCCCATTGCAGTATATTCAAGATAAGCTGTTCGCCGTAACCTTGATTCCGGTGCTGCTCGGACGTGACGATATCAAATAACCCGACAACTTGATCCTCAATGACCCCAAGTCCGCAGGCAACAGGTATGGACCCCTGATACAGTGTAAAATATCCCGTTTGCAGCACCGTTTGGGACAGCATCTTCTTCATTGCCGCTTGGTTTCTCTCTGACAGACCATTATGGAAAGAAGTGAAGGTATCCACCCATTTCGAAGTTAGTGATTCCGAGACCTCAATATGGGTCAGCTTCGGCATAGCCGCCTTGTCCAGTTCCAGGATCATGACTGTGGACGGATCAACCAGCTTATAACCTCTTTCCTCTAAGGTCTGATCCAAAGACGCGGGAACAAAAGGCGTAATCTTAAATACCGCATCGAGTTCCGCATTCCGGTACATTTCCTCGCATTTGGTTATTTTTAGTGCCAGATCGTCTTCACTTGTGTTATAGATCGCATTCACGGAATTGGAGCGTTTCGTATAACCATCCGCAAAACGCAAAAGCCATCCGTCATAGACTAGTGTTTGCAGTGTCGGCCAGGCATTTAATGCGTATTCCTCGATTCTTTGATTCAAAGTATACCAACCCCTTGTTTTGAATTGGTATGAATATACAACCATATTAATATTTATTCAACATATTTCAATTCAGCTCAACCTTCACTCCCTCATGGCTGGCAGTAAACAAAAAGCCGTTCATAGAAAGATTACATTTACCTTTATTGAAAAAATCGAATATGGCTGACTTGCGTTTTTATCCTGTCAAACTTTTTCCGCAGTTTCCCGCGGTTGTCGGGCAATAAACGGATATTCAAAGCCGCCGCAATGGTCTCAACCACCTCAGAGGTTGTCATTGTATCCGTGTCCACATGCCTTTCGAACACCGGAAGAGATAGTCCTTCAATGCATCTTTCAATTTGCTGTGCTGCCCAGGAACGCTCATTCTCCCCACGGCTGCGCAATCTCTTCAGCAATGTCTCTCTTGCGGCACACAGCGCAAAATGATGAATGACCACCCCGTCTCGTCTCAGTCTGCCGACAATGTCGTCAAAGTACTGCGGGTTGACGATTGTCATTGGAATGATCAGGGTTCCATCATACTGTTCATCGATGTGCTTAATCATGCCGTAATTCACTTCGCGCCACATCGGATAATCCTGAAAATCACCTTTTTTGATGCCTTCGGGGATATTTTTTCGAATAAAGTATCCCGCATTCTCCGGATCGTAAATAAAAGAATGCGGAATCCGCCGCTGCAGCTCATGCGCCGTTTGCGTTTTCCCCGCTCCAAAAGCGCCATTAACCCAAATGATCATCTCTCGTCACCTCAAATCTCTCAAACATCCAACCTATGTATCAGGATCTTAAAATCCCTTCTCGTTCTGCCCTTAAGTCTTCAAAAACAGGTCTCTGCACCGAGCTGATCCGCTGACTGCCTATTTCATCCAGAGATTTAAACTCAAGCTCCAGCGACTCACCGCCGGGATCACGGAATTTAAGACTCTTCCCATCGCTTGCCATTTCCCCCCGAAGATCCACATCCGCATAAAAAATAAACATGACAAACACCACTTCATTTCCATCCGGATAGGTGTACTCCATCCTTGGGCCGCTGTATACGCCATAGAGTTCAAACCCCGTTACTTCAAGTCCGGTTTCTTCCCAGACCTCACGTTTCATCGTATCCTCAATGAGCTCCCCCGGTTCCATTCCGCCACCCGGCAATCCCCAATCCCCGTAATCTGAACGCCGCTGCAGCAGTATACGTCCTTCAGCATCCTGAATAATGGCTCCGCCTGTAACAATAATCCGCATAATGTCTCCTTTGCCAAGCAGGCTGGCTGCTCTACTCCATAAATAAATTCAGCGATATCAAATCCCAGTCCTCCGTTACCATTTCAAATGGAGAATTGCTGCTGTATATCGGCAACCATCGTTATGGACGTATCAACCATGCCAACCTCTACGAATCCAAAGCGTTGATACAGCTTGACTGCAGCGGTATTATTGGGATCTACGCTCAACGATACCCGTGTCGTCCCGTTATTTTGCAGCTCCTCAAATAACGTCCTCATGAGTGCCGTCCCGATCCCCTGACCCCGAAACGCCTGAGATAGCGCCATCCCCAGCTCCGGAACATCAGCTCCGACATAGCCATACCCTGGGCTGTTCTCCTGAAACAACCGTGCTGTAATCGTGCCCATCGGCTGTCCATCTTCTGTTAAGGCAATAAATCCGATATCTCCATCCCGACCCCAATGCTCAGCATACTTGGCTATCGAGGGGTCCTGAAGAATATCCCTGCTGAATGGCTTTTGGCCTTCAGGAACATACATGGATTCATATAACATCTCCCACATAAAAGATATATCCAGATCCGTAATCGGCCGGATTGTATAATTCATGATTAGTCCTCCTTTACCCCTTCTCCCAGAAGCTCCCGCTGCATGATTCTCACATTATCCTTATGGCACTCCATCGTTGTTTCGGATAAAAAGCCGTGAGCAAGCTTCAACTGCTCCAAAGCCTGCTCATCACCTGCGAGAACCGCCTGTTTCAATCGTTCCAGATGATCCAGCGCCATGCTCACTCTCCTGTCCATTTCAGCAGGGCTTGCCGTGTACTGTCCATGGCCGGGAATGAGCAGCTGAATCGGGTAATCGATTAAGATTCGTGCGGCCTTGCGGATGGTCTGTTCATACGCGCATGCGCTGTGGTAAATGAATGGAAGCTCGAAATCGGATAAATAATCGCCAGCCACAAAAACTCCCGCAGACTCGATCACCGTGAACAAGCCGTCTTCCGTATGACCCGGGGCCAGGTAAAAGGTAAGTGTGGTAGACCCGATCGTAATCTGCTGACCGTCCTTTTCGATGACAATATCAAGCTCAGGGAATTCAACCGGATAGCCGCGCGTGACATAATAGGTAGCATCAAAATCACGGATTAGCTTCAGCTTATGCTCCTTTTTCGGATGATGCTGCAATCCCGCGCTCCCAATCGTTTTGGCTTCCGGAAAAGCCTTATACCCGATGATATGATCGTAATCCCCATGCGTGAACAGCAAATAACATGCTTTGTCTCCTTGGACTGCATCAACATGTTCCTTAATCTCCTGAATTTCGCTTGGGAGCCAGTTCGGATCCACAACCAGGATAAAATCATCCAGCTGAATAACAGTCGAGGTGGTTTGAAATAAAACGCTTTGGAACACAGTCACTTTTCCGTTCGAAAATTGGATCATCATCTGCTCACTTCTTTCTTCCGCATTTCCTTCTTAGCTTATATTCCCGGTTCGAAAGACCCGATTATTTGAAACCTGCAACCGTTCATCCTCATTTCTTGGCAAAAGAGAGCCCCTTCTCTTGCAGTGCCTGCCGGAGGGTCTCCACCGCATTGGGCCCGATTCCATGCAGCTTCTTCAGCTCATCCTCACGAATGTTGGCAATATCCTTCAGATTCAATAAACCGGCTCCGATCAGCGCGCGCTGTGCTGGTTTAGATAATCCGCTCGGCAGCTCGTTTTCATCATTAGACTGTTTCTGTACCATGCTGGATCCTCCTTTGATTTCAAACTTTCAAATTCGTTCTACAGCTTCTTGATCAAATAAAGAATCAGATCATCATCTACCATCACGGGCTGGCCAGGGACTACCTTCTGATTCTTGTAGGTCATGCCTTGTCCAGTTGTGCACCTCATTTCGTTGTTGATTGGTATCTATGCCTAATTTCTTATATTCCAGAAAATAAAGAAAGTACTCCTTGTTGGCCGCATCGCTATAACCAAACTCACAGTCTAGGGCCCGCAATACATAAATTGGAAATATGTATTATTCAAAGTTTACCATAGGATATACCTGTTGAGAACAGCCTTACAATTCTCCCAAACACTCTGGAAATTCTATCCGTAAAAGCTATAGTTATCGCATCATTATGATATATTTTGACAAGCGTGCTTTTTTGCTGTTTACTCTTCAGAAGACTTGCTATGGTAAGCTTTTAACAGGTCACTCACGAGAATGCCGTCAATGCTCATGCCATCGGTTTGACACTCCTTAATGGAAAGGTTTCTTAAATCCGAATTCGCAATCGTACTATCCTTCATTTCACATCTCTCGATGACGAGCGGCTGCTGATGATCACCTTTATTCAAATGAATATCATGAAGATAAGCGCCTGCGAGCGAAACATGGCAAATTTCCACGCCGCTGAGATTCGAGTCGCCGATGATGGTGTCACTCAAATTCGTATTCGTAATACGCGTGCGCGCTAAATTGATATTTTGAAAAGTCGCGCCACCCATATTCACATTGGAGAAGCTTGCTTGATGTAAATTCACACTATAAAAGTCCGCTTCCTGCAAATTGCACTCCCTGAAGTTATGTCCGCTGTAATCCTTCTCTATCGTAAACTCGCCCGAATTTGATTGTACATTGTTTTCTGCGACCACCTTTTCGTAATACCTTTCATGTTCGTCTGCAGCTGCCACGGTATATCCATTTTTCTCATAAAAATGATGATTTCTCGGACTTTTTTGAGGGGTATCCAATGTCCAAAGCCTGACCTGCGGATAGAGGGATTCGATAAGCTCTAGAACCATGGTGCCGATGCGCTGGCCTTGAAACGCAGGATGAATATAAAAGCGGTCTATTCGGGCATGCTCCCTTCCCGTTGTCGAGATCAGGATAACGCCTGCAAGAGCTTCATCGAGCAGGATCTTATAGTATCTTCCATCACGTGCATGATACTTCTGCATATCTTCAGAATCATAGCCAGGGATATAGGGTCTCTCGCCATTTTCATACCATCTCGCCGTCTCATCTCCTTCTACCGCGACCATTAATTCCATGATTTGCTTCGCATCCTGCCCGGTTGCTGTTTCCAATCTGATTTGTTTATTCATAGACGGCTCCATATTCTATTATTTTGAATTTTGTTTATCTGATATTAAAAAAAGGCCAAAGACACAGCATGTGTTGTTCGTCATCATGCGTTAAGTCTTCAGCCTTCTCTATTGTATATATCTTAAGTATTATACTCTAAGTCCGCGGTACATCGCGTCAAGCAATTGATGGGTCTCGTCACAGCTGTATTCCCAGAACATGATCCCTGCCAGACTGTTGTCTTTCACATATTCACATTTATGCCCGATCGATTCTTCATCATCATAGGAAATCAGACTGGTGCCGTTATAAAGGTATGGCGCGCACGCCTCCTGATCCCAGTAACGGGTGTACCCATTCTTGTTAATATACTCTGCGGTGAGCGTCGAATAGTTCGGCCCATACCCGCCGGTGCTGCCAGCCATCTGGTGAAGACCGTTATTGCGGTCCGGCACCTGATTCCAGACGCGGGAATAAAATGCGGCACCGATGACGATCTTCTCCTTCGGCACGCCTGCACGAATGAATATATTTACGGAAGCATCCGTGCTAATGCGGAACAAGTCCCCTGTCGGCGTATACAGATTCGTATGGTGGCCGGTCAGAACCTGAAATCCGCCGCGCATATCATAGGTCATCAGCTGTACGAAATCCAAGTACTTTTGTGCTTGATCCATTTCGGTACCATCCACGTAATACTGGTCCGCTCCCGCAGCGATTGTGAGCAGGTAATGCCGTCCATCCTGCGAGCCTTTGCGATCTAATGCTTCCCGAATCGTCTTAAGGAGCAGCGTAAAGTTCGTCTTATCATCCGGGCTCGATGCAATCTCTGCTTCACCGTAGCTGGGATATTCCCAATCCAGATCGATTCCGTCAAATGGATAATTCGTCAGTACGCGAACCGCCGAATCCGCCATGCTTGCTCTTCCCTCTTCGGTAGAGGCTGCTTCGGAGAAGCCTCCCGCACCCCAACCGCCGACGGACAGCAAAATGCACAGCTCTGGATGCTCACGTTTAATTTCCTGTAGATGTCCTAAATTTTGCAGATGATCCGTAGAAATTTCATGGCTGCGCACATGGCCGAAGGCCACATTAAGATGGGTTAATTTCGTCAGGTCTTCCCGCGTCATCTCCGGAAGCTTGGCGTCGACGGCGTAGCCCGCGACAATATAGTTTTGCTTCGTCATTTCACTTCACTCCAATCCGTTGATTACTGCCATACCCCCGTTAATACCTGCAGTGCTTCCTTACCCGTTCCAATTTTATATCCTGAAGCCGTATACCGAATTTGATCTTGAGCATCCAGCACGAAGAGATGAGGGAAGCCCGATTCATGAGCCGGAGACTGTGATATAAAGTCCGGTAATGAAGCATATGTGGAATCACGGACAAAAATCGTCCGGGACGGCAGCTTCGGATAATTGGACGGATCAAATGAAGCGGTCCATTCGGAATCGCCGACGATGAGAATAATCGGAGCACCCAGTTCCGCAAAAGGCTCGGCAAGCTCGCTGAGTTCACGGAACAAATGCTTGGTCGGCTCCCGTTCCGGCTCGATCCAGGCTGCAATCGCACCATTCATGCCTATTAACTCTCCAAGCGTGCTGCTTTGTCCATCCAGCATCGTGAGCGTGTTGGCACGATCCAATGTTCCCAGAACAGGAATATCCTGCACAGCTTGGCGGTATGTGAGCATGACGTCCGTCTGTTCGCCAGCACTCACCTTGAAGTAAGTAAAGCGTGCTTGTACCGTGCCATCCTTAAGACGCACGCCTGTTGTTAACCGGTATGAGCCCGGTTCCACCTCGAACGGCTCATCGTATACATCCGTTTTACCATGTGGGTAAAAGAGCGTCTTATAGATTCCATTCTCCAACCGGGCAAATGTAAAATTCTCGGAGTAAGAAGCGGCCGGTGTCTCCAGTGCTGCTTCGGTATCCCGCACCAGGCGGAGTGAACCCCAATCTTTCGCCTCCTCATGCTGCGTGAAGGTTGAAGCAAATACCGCATCCTCCCAGCTGCCGCCGGTCATATATTGAGGTTTCAACTCGCTTGGATGCAGTCGCGCCGGAATACCCAGACTGCGGCAGATCGTGACGAAAAGAATATCCAGGGAAACACGGTCCCCTTTCAGCAGTTTGTATGTGCCGACCGGGTTCCCTTTCCCCTTCATGTTCGGGAGATCTTCCCATAATTCAAATTCGCCATCCAGTTTGCGGGCTAACACGGAGGGATCTGCTCGGAATGATTCGGCTTCCGCATCTGTGAATGCATCCTGGAAAAATTGCCTGTACGGCACGATCATCTCATATAATACACGCGGACAGAGTACATACTGTTCGAATGTATCTTCGGTGAGTTCTCCACGCTGCGGTAATGAACCAATCAGGTGATCATCAAGTGTTTCACAGAACGTATCCACCAGATCTTTCTCATTCAAACCCTCCAGCAACCGCAGCGGCCACTCTCCATACTCACCAGCGCGTTCACGCAGGAAGGCGGCAATTTCGCGGCTGTTCCCGCGCGCCTTGCTCAGCACATCCCACACCCGCTCTGCTGGAAGTCCGGTCTCCCCGGCAAGCTCCGCAGCCTGCGCTTCATTCAGGAATGTGTCCTCATAACCCGTCCGGATCTTCGTTCCTTCTTCAAGCCGGGTGTTATGTCTTTGAATCTTCTCTTCGGTTAGCGGTTCTGCCGCTTCTCCTTCGCGTTCCGGCGGAGGAACCATATCCAGATCCAGCGTCCCTGCCGGCTGCTCTGTACGATCCAGAACCATCTCATAGCGGTCACTGTCAGCTACCGTGATCTTCTGTTCACCCCATTTGCCGGCATATACTGCACGGATCAACAGATCACCGAAGCCCGTCTTAAACGACGCTTCTCCCTGTTCGTTCGTCGGCAATGCTGCAATCGGATAGAACTCAGCCATATTGTACAGTTCAAAATATACTTCAGCCCCGCTGACAGGGTTTCCCTGCCCATCCTTCACAAGAACGGTGATCGTCCGCGTAGGCGCATAGTTTTCCAGCAAATTGATTTCCGTGAACCATTCATCGGCAAGCGTAATGTCCTCTGGTCCCGGATAATCCGCATAAATCCGCGTATTAATGAGCATCGCCCGCCGCGCAGGCGGACTGAACCAGCCTTGATTCAAGCGGGCCTCAGGCTCGCAAGCGCCGATATAATACCATGTTCCGTCAGCCCATGCCTCCACCCAGGCATGGTTATCATCACAATGCGCCCAGCGCGGCGTGTAGACCTGACGGGCAGGAATTCCGATGCTGCGCAGCGCAGCCACGGCAAGCGTTGACTCCTCGCCGCAGCGTCCACGCGCGTTCCGGATCATCGTCAGCGGTGAGATCGTCCGCAAATCGCTGCCAATGTAGGTTGCCTTCTCATGACACCAGTAGTTCGTTTCCAGGATGGCATCCGCCATGGATAATGACTTCGTGCGGTCTGCCAATTGGTCGTGCAGAATCCCGCGGGAATCCTCGATGTTTTCCGTATTGACCCGGTAAGGCAGAACAAAATGCAGGAACAAGTGATCAGGCACCCGTTCTCCCCAAGGCATCTGCTTGCGGATTTCCAGTGTCCGGCGTACATGGCTTAAGAATAAAGCCCCGTCGTAATCGGCCATATCATTCACCGGCATATAGGCAAACAAATACTTGAGAGCCCAGGTCTCTTCATCCGTCAGTTCCTCTTGAAAAACCCCAAACAGCTCCTGCGCTCTGGCTTGTGCCATCCGCTGCTTGTCGCGGAGCTTATGTTCGATCCGCTCCATTGTCTGTTGATCCAGTGAGAATACAGAGGTCTGCATGGTCATTGCTCAGCACTCCTTCCATAGCTTTCCGTCTTCGCGGATGCAATACAAAGCAGTTCCGTCCGATGAAGAGGCCGAAATCTGAAACAGACTTCTCGTTGTTTCGATTGCAGGTACGATGCTCCATGATTCCTCGCCCATCAACAGCTTCACATCGTTGGTGAACTTCCCTTCAGCTTCAAAATAATTCCGCTCGCGGTAGTAGAGCCGGCGCAGCTCCCATTTGATGCGTTCATCCTGCGGCAATTCAAAGAAATCCGGTCCTTCTCCGTCTGCAAACACAACATAGCCCCACAACTCCGGATAATGCATATTGATAATGCCCATCGGTGACCACACCCAGTTGTCTTCCGGAAACGGCTTGCCGGTCTCCGGATTCAGAACCTTGCGGTATTCACCGTCCTGCACCTCGGTTTGCCACTCGACACGGGAGAAATTCACCCGCCAGAACTCACCTGCCACCGGTGGACGGCTCTCGGCTGCGCACTCCTTCAGGCTGCTCCACGGGATGGCCACTTCAACACTCCACTTCCGGTTCGCAGCTCCAGGATGATTAAGCTCACCATCAATATGTACAGCCGTCTTCAGCCCGTTAATGTCCCAGCCGTTCACCGGTGGCCCGCCGTCACGATAGGGCTTTACGAGCAGCAAATCCCATACCGTATTCAGCGCGTTGATCTCGAACTCGTAATACTGATGCGTATCCCCATCCGGATCGATAAAGATTTCGAAGTCATTATCATAAAAAATGACTGAATCCCGCTCCGTGAGCGTCGCCCATATCTGGTCCTCAATGAGCTCCGCTCCAAAATAAAAATATTCATCGTCCCACAGCATTTTAACCCGGGTCTGCTTAGCGGGCTTCGGACGCAGATCTCCTTCAATATCAACGAAATCATCCGACCAGTCTGCCACCTGCCAGAACGGCTTGTCGATCCGCCCGTCCAAGACGGGAGGCTCTCCAGCGCGCCGACATATATAATGCTTGGGATCATACTCGATCTTAGGCTCAGGTACTCCACTTCGGTTCATGTTGTTCCCTCCGGACATCCTTCAAATTATGCCAGAACCTTCATCTATACGATGAAGGGCGGCCTTATAGAATCCCATCTTTCATCGCCTCATAGACAAGCTTGGAGAATAGGCTGTTGGACCATGCAAACCAGGATCTCGTGAAATTGGATGGATCATCCGCATGGAAGCCTTCATGCATGTATCCCGTATCTGCGTCTGTTGATTCGAGCATTGCAATCATGGCAAGCTTCTCTTCCTTCGTTGCTGCCGTAATGCCCTGCATGGACAACGCCATATGCCAGATGAACCCGTCCGGTGTATGCGGACTGCCGATTCCCTTGGCTTTTGTTCCTTCAAAATAGAACGGATTCTCTTTCGACAGCGCAAACCGTCTTGTGTTCTGGTACACCTCATCATCCGCCGACACATACCCGAGATATGGTATCGATATCAATCCTGGTGTGCCTGCGTCATCCATCAGGCAGTAGTTGCCATACCCGTCTGTCTCGTAAGCATAGATGGGACCAAACTCCGGATGGCGGTAGATGCCATACAATTGGATTCCGTGATCAATATCAGCTTCGAGCTTTTTGAGCTCCTTCAAGAAATCCGTATCCCGGAAGACCCATTCGGCAAATTCCTGCATGTAGCGAAGTACAACGACCGCAAACATGTTTCCCGGAATATTGTAGTGAAAATCACACACATCATCGCTGGACCGGAAACCCGACCAGACCATTCCCGTGTAATTGACTGGCATGCCAAGGCCATCGTTGCCCAGCGTATCCGTCCGGATGCCGTTATCTCTTTCGAAGCGGTACGGCGACTGCTCAAAATGCCGCTGCTCTGTTTTGAACACATCATAGATCAGACGCATCGCAGATTTAAATCCCGCATCGAAGATATCCGTCAGGCCAGTCTCTTTCCAATAGGCATAAGCGAGACGCATAGGGAAGCACAGCGAATCAATCTCAAACTTACGCTCCCATACCCAAGGGGACATATCGGTAATATCCGCCTTATTCCAGTGCCAATCATTCGCTGATTCATTAAACGCGTTGGCATACGGATCTATATGAATGTATTGAATATGCCGCTTGATCAAGCCGGAAAGGATGCGCTGCAAATCCTCATCATCCTTCGCCAGCGGTACATAATGCATCACCTGCTCAACCGAATCCCGGAGCCATGAGGCAGGGATATCACCCGTAATGACAAAAGTCGTCCCGTCATCCAGGAGCTTCGTTGTCGTTTCCAGCGTATTCGGAAAACAGTTCTTGAACATCTGCAGCAGCTTCGGCCGATGCGCCAGCTTCTCCTCAGCTTCCTTCAGGACATTCTCCACCGCTTCTGGAAGCTGGATTTCAGGCATCTTGATTTTGGGTAATCTGAATTGTTCCATGTTAAATCTCCTTTACTTTCAAAACGTTTTAATTATGCGTTACAACAGCTCCGGAGCCGCCGTACATTTCTACTTCTTCGTCAAATTCCAGCTTAAGCACCGTAACCTGCTCATGAGTATCCTCAGCCGTCATATGAATCCAAGTCGTTCCCGGGATGTTGAACCAAGGAACACCACCGTGAATTTCATGTGATAGCTCTTTGCCCGAGTGGAGTACCGTGATTTTTTTGATCGGATTGCATAATCCCTTAAGGCATACATTCTCTTTCGGATCGTCGTAGACAAAGAGGTACAGCGTCTTTTTATCTTTTGAAAGCGTGCTGCCTCCCAGATAATAGCGAGTCATAATCCCTTCCTCAGTTCCAAAGACCGCCTCTTCATGCGTACGTATCCATTCGCCAAGACCGAGCAAAATATCCTCCTGTCTCTTATCTATGGTACCGTCTTCCTTCGGACCGATGTCCAGCAGCATATTGCCTCCCAGGGAGATACAATCACAGAACATCCGGATGATCTGGTTTAGCGATTTATACTGATTGTCTGTCGGCACGTAACCCCAAGAGGTATTAATAGTGGTGCAGAATTCCCATGGACCTTCCGGTCTCGTAATCGGAATTCCCTGCTCCGGCGTTTTATAGTCCCCGTGGCCTTGAAGGCGTGAGTTAATGATAATATCCGGGTTGAAAGACTGGAGATACTGCTTGAACTCCGGAAGGTTCCACTGCTCGGCGCTCCGTTCCCAATCTCCATCAAACCACAAAAGATCCACTTTACCGTAGTTCGTAAGAATTTCCTTCAACTGGTCATTGTTAAACTGCAAGAATTTCTTCCACTTCTCCTCATCCTGAACGCCGTCCAATGGACTCGAAAATGGATTCGCCTGACTTGGATCCTCGGGAACCTTACCACCTTCATACACGCTTGGATAATCCGGATGCGACCAGTCAATTAGCGAGTAGTACATTCCAAGGTGAATGCCTCTTTTCGTAATCGCTTCAGCATATTCCTTGATCAAATCCCGCTTGACCGGCGTTTTCTTCACTACGTTCAAATCGCTGTACTGCGTATCCCACAGCGCCACACCATCATGGTGCTTGGTCGTTAACACGGCGTACTTCGCACCAGATTTTTCAATCAGATCGGCCCAGTGCTCTGCATTAAACTTAGACGCGGTGAACCCGTCCAATTGTTTCATATATTGTTCATACGGAATTCTCCCGTTATAAAAAGACCATGATTCAGCAACGCCGTCAACCGCATAAATACCGTAATGAATGAAAATACCTAGCTTCGCTTCCTCAAACCACTTTTGCATACCAGTCAGCACCTTCCAATTTATATGAATTCATTTTATAAGGTTAAAATAGCTCTTCTACCGGATCCGGAATACATGCGCGATTGGAGCTTTGGTCTGACGCTCCGTTTCCGGAAGCTGGACGATAACCCCATTCTCTGTCCGGCGGTATTCGAGCTTATCCTGTCCCCCTACCAAATCGATGCTGGTGAAGCCTGTCTGCAGCGGGAGATGAAGTTCTTCTTGAACTGCCTCATGCTCATCCTTGTACAAATAGAAGGCATAGATGGTGTCGTCTTTTTTAGTAAACTGGACATTGCCAACCGAGTAAGGTTCACAGATTCTTGTCCCATAGATGGCCTCGCCGTGAACCTTCAGCCATGCACCCATGCCCTGAATTCTGGAAATAGCCGTCTTCGATATTCTTCCGTCTGGTTGAGGTCCGACATTCAGAGCCAGATTGCCCCCTTTGGCCACAATTTCAATGAGCAAGTGAATGAGCTGACGCACCGATTTATAGTTATCCTCATAGCGGAAAGAGAAGGCCGATCCCATCGTAATGCAGCTCTCCCATGGTACATTCAGCGCACGCTCAGGAAGCGTTTGCTCCGGGGTAATCAGATTCTCGTAAGGCCCGCCAACGGTACGATCCGCGGAGAGAAGCCAAGGCTGGATTTTACGGGCCTTTTCCACAACCTCGCCCAATCTGATGTTCTGGTCACGGTAGTCATTGACCCATCCGGCATCAAGCCATAGCACATCAATCCGGCCGTAATTAGTCATCAGCTCCATGATCTGCTCATGGGTGAATTGGACGAACTGCTCCCACAGCCAAGGATATTCCTTCGGATCATAGGTCGGTCCCCGAGATGTTGAGGTTCCCGGCTGCATTCCCGGCGTCCAGTAGTAAGGCGTGTGCCAATCGGCTTTGGAGAAATATGCGGAGATCCCGAGGCCTTTGGCACGGAATGCGTTAAACAGCTGCTTGGTGATATCCGCATATTTATGCGTATGAAATGGGCAATCCGGACCTGTAACGCGGTAATCGGTTGTATGGGTATCCCACATGCAGAACCCGTCATGATGCTTGGTTGTGAAATTCAAATACTTGAAGCCATTCTCCGCAGCGAGATCTGCCCAAAGATCAGGCTGAAAACGGAGCGGATTGAAGGTCTTGTTCAAGTCAAAATACTGTCGTTTCAGTTCTTCCGCATCAATATCCCAATCGATCTCATTGCGGGACCATTCCTCATCCTTATCGCTTAACGCCCAGGACTCAACGAGGCCGAGCTGGGAATAAGGCCCCCAGTGCATCATGAGACCCAGCTTTTGGTCCTTGAACCATTCCAGCTGCTCGAGCAGCAGCGGATCTTCCGGTTTCACCCAGTTCTCTTCACTGCTGTAATTGTGCACCCCCTGCTCAACGACGGACTCCAACTCTTCTTCGGTTAATTTGATCTCACTCATATGTTATCCCTCCAACGCTCAATTTGGTATACCTTTTTCGTGATTTCCATATTTTTTTGATGAATTGTTATATTTAATCCACAATTTTCGACATTTTCCTCCTTGCTGTCTATGTCCAAACAGCCGTATTGTTGGTATCATTAGATAGATCTTAACGAATACGTCAGCAAACAGGAGGCAGAATAATTGAGACCGAACTACTTTAAATCGAAGCTATTCTTAAAATATATCTGGTCCTACTTGTTTATTTTACTTATCCCCTTAGTGCTTATGACCATTTTTATTTATGAAAACGCAGTCACCAATCTCAAATCCGAGATTGAACAATCCCGTCTTGCCCAGCTAACTCAGGCCAAGGTGATTATTGACGGGCGGATGAAGGAGCTCAGTGAAATTGCTTCCCGTGTCTCCTATGACGAGCGGTTGACGCCCTACCGGGTTCATGACTCGATTTACAGCGGAGAAGCTATTCGAGCACTGGATCAATACAAATCCACCAGTTCAATCATTGGTGAAATCTATTTGTATTTTCATAAGGATGATCGAATCTACTCGGGCAAAGGCCTTAACCATTTTGACGTATTTACGAATAATCTCAGCTTTCAAAATTGGAATAAAGATGCGCTCTTCCGCGACTTAAACAATGTCAAATATCCGACGATGCGTCCGGCAGATATCGTAAGCACCCCTTCAGGACTCCATGAGACGATGCTTGCATACTTAATTCCGATTACGCCCAACAGTCCTAATCCACACGGTACGATCATGTATCTGATCAAGGAGTCCGAGCTTACAGGCCTGATCGATTCGATTCTTGGAAACTACCAGGGGATGACTTATATCCTGGACAACGATGGCCATATTCTGGTAGACAACCGTCAAGGCGAATCACTGACGAGCGCTGAAGAGAAATCCTTATTTAATAATCTATCAGCAGGTATTCACGATAAAACCCTGAATGGAATGGCACATTCGATCGTCTCTGTAAAGTCGGAAAATAACGGCTGGACTTATGTGACCATCATGCCAAGCGCCCAATTCTTCAGCAGCGTCCTGCATGTGCGCAGTTTCATCATTTTGCTGTTCATCATCGTCGTGGTCGTTGGCGCTGCGATCGCACTCGTACTGGCCAGAATGCAGTATCAGCCCATCTCAATGCTGGTCGAATTTGCAGCTTCCAAATCTCATTCCAAGCCTTCAGAAGATGGTTCTGCTCTACCCGGGAATGAGCTTGACCGTATCCGGACTGCACTGCAGGAATACAGCTCACGGGTAGACTTGCAGGAACCTTTTGCCCGTAATCATTTTCTGTCCATGCTGCTCAAATACGGCAGTGCCCAAAGTCTTACTCCAGAGCTCCAGGAAGCCTTTAATCTAGAGTTCGACCGGTCCCATCATTTCGTGATGGTCATCGGCTGGGACGAGGATGAACAGAATGGAAGACAGGATATGCTGGAGCTGCTCAATCAGATTGAATTCCCGGAACTGGCTGCCCACGGGTACGGCGTTGAGCTGTCGCAGCTGGATCAGCTTGGACTCATCATCAGCTTCAATCTCAGAGGCAAGATGGACGAATTCTCACATATCCAGCAGATTGTCGAAGCCGTACGTAGCAATATGCTCGAATCATTCGATGTTGCTCCCATGATTGGCGTTGGAACCTGCTATACAAGCCCGGATCTGCTGAATCAGTCGTTCATCGAAGCTTGTTCTGCGTTTGAACTCCGAGTATCTACCGGTCATGGTACCATCACTTATTTTGAAAAGCTGTCATATACACCGGATCATGCGTTCTGGATTCCGAACAACACATTGCTGAAGCTCTCGCAAAGTCTGAAGCAAGGCAGTTATGATGTAGCAGCCCAAATGATTCATTCAGCCATTCAAAGCCTGCAATCGTCTGAGCTCTCAGCGCTGCTCACCCGCTGCATATGCTTTGACCTTCTGAATACGATCCTGAAAACGGCATCCGAGCTTGGCGATCACAGTATGATGCAGAAAATTGCTCCACATATGATTTACAGCAATTCCCTGGATGAATTGGAACGCAGCTTGCTGAATCTCGCCTCCCAGATCTGCAATCAAGTCGAGCAGGACAATCAGAAGGAAGAGCAATCGATCATCGATCAGGTTGTTGCTTATATTGACGAACATTATATGGACAATACCTTAAGCCTTGAGACAGTAGCCTTTGAGTTCGGCATTTCGCCATCCCATGTCAGCCGTTCGTTCAAGGAAAAGATGGGACTTAATTTCATTCAATATATCTGGCAAAAAAGAATGGAAGAGGTTATGCACCAGCTTAAAACGACGAACGACCCGCTCAAAGACATCATCCTTAAGGTCGGTTATCTGGATACGCCTAATTTTATCCGTAAATTCAAGAAGGAAACCGGTTATACGCCAGGCCAATACCGCAAGATGTTCGCGTCGCAGGGCAGCGAGCCAGGTACCGGTATGGACGACGAATAATTATGAAAGCCAACACCCGGTCATGATGACCGGGACATGTTGGCTTCATTTTTTTATGCTTGAATGGGTTTATTTCTCAGAGTTCCAACGATCGTATGCTCCTTGATACAGCTCAACGATCCGGTCTCCGCCCATTTTTTTGATTTGTGCCACATACTTGTCCCAATTGGATAGCGGCTCTTGTCCTGTTACGAATTTCGCTTCCATCTGCTTAACATACGTATTCAGGTCTGACAATAATGCCGTGGCCTCGCTTTGCTCATCATTCGTCAGATATACGTTAGGGAACGGCGCTTTTCCGATCGGTGTGAGCTTCTCCGCGTTTTCTTTATCGATCCAGGTATCGAAATCAGTCTTGAGTCCTTTGGTAAGTTCGCTTGAATTCATGCCCGGTGTCAGGATGCCATAGTTCGGCGTAAGCGTGCCGCGGAATTCATCACGTTCTTTCCCGCCTGGAACAGGCAGCCATTCTTTCTCATGGGTTTCTTTATTGGTGTATTTCCAGAGCAGATTCTCAGGCCCTTGCGCAAACAGCGTCGCGCCATCGTAGCCGTACTGATAATCAATCCAGCGCATGGTTGCTTCCGGCGCCTTGTCATTACTCGTAATGGCAAAGGTTCCGTTCGCGGAAATGCCCGGATGCTTGCCGTATACCGGAGAACCTGGAACCTCGCTCTTCACCGGCGTCATCAGCGGGTTGTCACCGCTTGGTTCACCACCAAGTGTGAAGTAAGGGTAGTAGTCATTGAACAACGCAATTTGGTTGTTTTGCCCTTTTGCTTTCTTCTGTTCAGGCGTTTGCGAGAAGGTTTCATGATCAAGCAGATTATCCTTCCACAGGCGGTTCAAGAAGGTTAAGTAACCTTTGTATCCCTCTTCCTGCGGCGTATAGTGAACCTTACCATCCTTGTCGGAGTAGACCTGCTCGTCATAAATTCCCCAGAAACCCAGGAAATACATCCGCAAATCATCCAGCTTCACCGAAGTCAGCGGAATTTCGTCGGCCTTGCCGTTGCCATTTGGATCTTCGTCCTTCACACGTTTCAGAAGGGTATACAGCTCGTCCGTCGTCTTCGGCAGCTCTGTCACCTTCAAGGCTTTCAGGAACTTACCGTTGTACCACATTGGACTGCGGTACCACACGGCCGACAAGTCGATATTCGGAAGCGCGTAGATATGTCCGTCAGGCGTTGTAAACGATTTGCGGATGTCCGGATGCTCGTCAAATATCTTTTTGATGTTCGGCGCATATCCTTCATCAATGTATTTTTCCAGAGGAATAAGTACACCTTGCGTACCGTAAGTCACCTGATCTGCCGGTTTAAGATCCGCACCGTAGAATACATCCGGCAGGTCTCCACTGGCAAAAACGAGGTTCTTCTTAGTCTCAAAGCTGTCAATCGGCGCAAGCTGATACGTAAATTTGATTCCGGTCAACTTCTCCATTTCCTTAAGTACGGGCATCTGGTTCCAGTCCGCAACGCCGGCGTCCTGTGACATAATCGAGAGCGTTAGCGGCTTGTCTACAATCGGAAAGCCTTCTTTCTTTACGCCTTCCACTTCGGCTGATCCGGAAGCATTCGAACCCCCATCCTCTTTCGATGAACCGCAGGCTGCGAGCATCGTTGCGGATATTGTAAGGCAGAGTAAGATGGATGATACCTTGCGAAGATTTTTCATAGATACAACTCCCCTTTATGTTGTTTATGGCAAAGATCAGCCCTTTACGGAACCAATCATAACACCCTGGACAAAATATCGCTGTAGGAACGGATAAATAGCAATGATCGGAACCGTCGCTACAATAATAACTGCATACTTAACCAATGCTGCAATTTCGGCTTTGCTGTTCATCGCTGCTGCTGTAGAAGCGTCAATCGCCCCGCCGCCCTGAGCGGCCATTTCCTGCAGAACCAGAATTTGGCGCAAAACAAGCTGCAGCGGATATTTCGCTGAATCATTCAAATAAATGAGAGCCGAGAAATAGCTGTTCCAGTTGCCCACACCATAGAACAATGCCATTACCGCGATAATCGGCATCGACAGCGGCAGGATAATCTTAATGAACAATCTCATATTGGTACAGCCGTCAATCTGGGCAGCCTCCTGCAGCTCCTTCGGAATTGAGCTCTGAAAGAATGTGCGGGAAACAATGATGTTCCAGATGGATGCAGCCGATGGGATCACAATTGCCCACATCGTATTAATCATGCCCAGCTGCTTGATCAGCAGGTAGGTTGGCACCAGGCCCCCACCAAAAAACATCGTGACCATGAACATCCCCATAAAAAAGTTACGTCCGACAAAGTCCTTGCGGCTTAATGCGTAAGCTGCTGGCAGCGTAACAACCAGATTAATGGTCGTTCCCACCACGGTATATAGGATGGTGTTCCCGTAACCCGTCCAAATGCTGGAGTTCTCAAATACTCTTTTGTATCCGTCAAAAGTAATCCCTTTCGGCCACAGCCACATTTCCCCGGAACCGACATACTTCGGATCGCTGATCGACGCACTGATCATATAGACCAAGGGATAGAATACGACAAGGAAAGCAAGTAATACGTAAATGTAATTGCACAGCAGAAACAATTTATCGCGTTTGGTTTCTCTAACACCTGAAAGCATCCATGTCCCTCCTTTCTACCACAAACTATTCTCGCTCGTCCGGCGGACGATCTGATTGACGACAACCAACAGTACCGCGTTGATCACGGAATTAAACAAACCGATCGCTGTCGAGAAGCTGTACTGGGCATCCACTAGCCCTGAGCGGTACACAAAAGTGGAAATGACGTCTGAAGATCCCATATTCAGCGGGTTCTGCAGCAATAGAATCTTTTCAAAACCTACTCCCAGCAGACTTCCCATATTCAGAATGAGCAGGATGGTCATCGTCGGGATAATCGTTGGAATGTTAATATGACGAATACGCTGGAACCGTGACGCCCCGTCAATGATCGCTGCTTCGTGAAGCCCCGGATCCACTCCCGATAACGCTGCCAAATAAATGATCGTTCCCCAGCCTGCGCTCTGCCATACGCCCGAGAAGACGTACATCGTCTTAAACCATCGTGGATCCGTTAGAAAATCAGGAGCATTAAACCCCAGCCCTTCAATCAGATGAACGACAATCCCGGTCGACGGAGACAGGAATGTAATGATCATCCCCGCCATGACGACGACGGAAATAAAGTGAGGCGCATACGTGACCGTTTGAGCCAATTTCTTAAAGAAGCCCGTTCTCACTTCATTGAAGGCAAGTGCCAGAATGATCGGAATCGGAAATCCGATAGCCAGTTCATACAAGCTGATGCTTAATGTGTTCCATATCAAGTCCCAAAAGTAATAAGAATCAAAGAATCGAGTAAAATGATCGAAACCGACCCAAGGGCTGCCCGTAATCCCTTTTGTTGGAATGAAGTTTTTAAACGCGATTTGAATGCCATACATCGGTCCGTAAGAGAAAATAAGAAAGTAGAAAAATGCGGGTGCAATGAAGATATACAGTTCCCAGTTCTGAATAATTCTCTTCCATACACCTTTGTCTGCCTTTCTCGGTTTCAGCATCGCACTGCCCGAGATGGAAACTTTAGTATCCTGCATAGGATCACCCCTTCCTGTTTTAAATGTAATTTCTCCAGCACTCGTTCTCATGAAATGTGAGTTTTGCTAGCGCTTACATGTTTTACGATAGATGACGCTAGAATCTTCGTAAATATGTCATTTTCCGTATCCCCTGAAAGCGCTATACATCAAGGTTTTTAAGACACTGACAACTGAAGATGACAAGAAGACAATATGTCATTTTTGCTCGAAGTAAAGGCTTTCATTTTAACATCAATTTTGACCAACCATCATAAAATTGGAAGAAATTCCAAGCGAAACACCCCCGTAGTGATCATCCTTCCACCGGGAAGTTAGCGTTTTCGAACGTAAAAACGAACATCAAAAAGACCAAAGGATGGTATCCCTTGGTCTCGTTAACTTATCCATATGAACTTTTACAATGACCCTATTGGCAAAATCACTTTGTCGTTGTCTTTATAAATTCCTGGCCATCCCACTTGTACGTGTCTTCGATCGTCTTACCCTTCGCGTTATCATAATACGTCTTCGGAAAGGATTGGCTGCCGCTTTACTCCCTAGACCTTCCGGAATAGGAGCCCCATCATGATGATTCCTAAAATCAAACCCGATATGGGCGAAACGACAAGAACTCCTGGTAAGTTCGTACTTGCTGTAAAAAGCAGCTTACCCAGCGTGGTTGCCATGGCGGTGACGATTACGCCTGTCCAGTATCTCATCTTTCGGTTCATGGATATTCTTTTCAAAGCTGTGGTTGAACAGGTCGCTCTGTTCAATAGAAATAATATGATGAGCAGTTCAGCCAAAATACCGCAAACCGACAGCGAGTATTGCAGCAGTTTAAAGGCCGGAAGGCCGAAATACATGCTTTGCAGGGCCGGAAACCTCAACACAAAATATCCGGATTTATGAGTAAATGCATCAATAAATACATGGCTGTAAAATCCAATGACAACGGAAACCAAAAAAACAACCCAGCTCTTCAGCCGACGATAGTCAAAGGCGTTGATAAGTCCGGATGTCCTTACATCCAGGTTAAACATAGACGGCAAATGTAAGGCGAATGGCTTCATGATGAGCTGCAGCAATAATAGAATCACGGTGCAAATCGGGATGGCTTGCAGCAGCAGCCCTTTATGCGTATGCCCAATCCACTGATACGGCTCCAAAGCGATGAAATATTCAAAATCCGGGGCCATGCTCCCAAGAATAAGCCCGGTTATGCTGATATAGCCCGGTTTCATAAACTTGGCCGGAATGATATATATGGGATGTGCGAATGTAAATGGCATAAGTATCTCCTTGAGGGTTACACAGGATTATGACCGCAGAAAACGGACTACGGCATCCACTCTTTCGCTCACCGATTGATCCCCTTCGATTCTGAGAACCGGACAAGCCAAATCGGACATCCAATCTTCATGCAGGGCCCTGCTTCTGACTTCTTTTCCCGCTGAATCATATAGCGCTGCCCATTCCAAAAATGCCTGCGATTGCGAATACATACGGCCGCCAGGAAGAATTTCTTCCCCATATCTATGTAATTCCCGTTCTCTCAATCTTTGAAGCCGAAGCTCCTGTGGAACATATAGAAAAACAACCAGGTCGAACGCGGTCTTCACCTCGTCTCCCCAACCGCAAATGGCTCCAGATAGAATCCACTTCTCATACTGCGAGAGGTCTTCTTTTAAAAGCTTAATTCTCTCCTTCGGCTCCCTCGGCTTGCTGAATTTTTCGATCCAGAAATATTCATCTCCATCCATATTCACATGAGGAAGTTGCAAGCTCAGTTCTTTTCCAAGAGTCGTAGCTCCGGTACCTGATGCGCCAAATATATGTATCCGATTGTACATGCTAACCTCCAGCCTTTAAACTCAGTCCTTCTCTCACCAATTGCAGCATCTGTTCTTGATGATCGGGATGGCATGCAATCATGTAGGGTTCGTTGCTCATGCCGTCAAATGGATTGCCATCAAAATCAAGGACGACTCCTCCAGCTTCCTTGACCATCAAGATGCCGGAGTACAAATCATCTCCTTCCGAATTGTACAAGACGATTCCATCCAGATCGCCCTTGGCGAGCATACACCACTGCAAGGTTGGCGCCCACAGCCGCATCATTCGCTTAAATCTTATATCAATAAACTGCCGCAGTTGAACCGCCTTCGGGTCATTTTGTACTTTGTGGCCTTGAATCCATCCAATGTTCCCCCTGAGGAAGTTGGGGTTGCTTTTAACATGAACCGGCTTATCATTGCAATACGTTCCCTCACCAGCCACAGAGACAAACAGCCGGTCTGTTAATGGCTCATAAACGACGCCAAGAACGGGGTGTTTTTTATACATCAGCGTTATGGATACCGAAAAAACCGGAAGCCCAATGGCAAAATTATTCGTTCCATCGAGCGGATCGATCAGCCACAGCCAATCATTTTCCGGTCCAATGATCCCGGCTTCCTCGCTGTGGATCTGATGATCCGGGAAAACAGCCCGAATCTGCTCAAGGATGATTCCCTCAGCAAGGTGATCCACCTCGGTTACGACATCTCCAAATTCGTCTTTGGCTTGTATATCGGCAATATCATCAAATTTTTCCTTGGCGATTTGTCCAGCCTGCCGTATGACTTGAATGGATAATTCTTTTGCGGTTTGGATAACTTGTTGATCCATACTTCACCTCTGTACGTTAGATTAACAGCATAAAATTGGGGGTAATGAACTCTTTCACTTCACAAAGTAAGTCATCAATTCTTCGTCAAATCCTTGTCCTTGATAGATTAATGCATCCTTCTCGACTCCATAGGTGACAAAACCCAATCTTTTATACAGCTCTGCCGCTGCATGGTTTGCCGTGACGACCGAGAGCTGGATTTGCTGCAGACCTTCGATTTCTGTCCCTCTGTTGAGTATTTCCTGCATAAGGTCTCTGGCGATTCCTTTTCCCCGGTGTTCAGGAGACACATACACTCCCCAGATCATTCCTTTATGCCGGACTTTCATGCCCTGTTCCCTCCGGAACCCCGCGATCCCCATCAGCTCGTTGTTCTCAGTGAATGCTCCTAAAATATAATTGTCAGGTTCATTGTTAATTTTCAATATAACTTCATTCATCGGCGTGTGCACGTAATCCTCATAGGAAGAACCGAAGGCCTCCGGATTGGATTGTAATGCTTCCAGCCGCAGCTTCCAGAATTCATTCGCCTGCTCTCGTTTTATGTTTCTGATATGCATTATCAATTTATGAAAGCCTCCTCTCGGCATCCATTCCCCATTCATAGAATAAAGCAGTTAATTCATTCGATGTATTTTCAATAAATGTCTTTACTCTATCTTCATTAAAATAACGGGTTTCGATTGCCGGTCCATTCCGTGCATCTTGAAGCCATGCTATCTTAATATCTCTGTATTGGCTTACTTCCTGCTGTGTCACGAATGGGGCAATAGGATAGGCATATGCCTTCTGCAATCCGGTAATTACATGATCTGCCCATTCTTCAGATTGTAATAGATTAAATTCAACCTGGCTGACTTCTAGATTGTAAGTGTTCCTTATGTCGCCCTGTTCTCCTGAATATTCCTTTTCAAAATCAGCATAAACCGTATGTGTCCATCTGATATCCGCATAAATATGAGCAAAATACCCCAGCACAAATTCCTTCCATTCCGCTTCCGGGTTCTTATCTACGTATGCAGCACAATTCGTTTTAAGCGTTTCATGACTTGGAAAACGGCCTTCACTCATCAGATGAGTAGCACCCTTTTCAATTCTGGTTACATGATCTCGCGCATGAATGGCATCTGGTGAAATACTGCCTAACAGAAATCCAGGTGAAGGATTGGAAAGACAAACTTTTTCTGCTATTGCAAAATGAACCATTGGCCAGGGCATGATATAACCTCCATTCATTCAAGTTCATAAATTCACCGATATTACACAGGTATACTCACAGTTTACTATAATTACATAATATAGGAAGCGAATACTATACATCTGTTTTATCATTTTCAAGCCCTATTCCACGATTATGGAGAAATTTCTAATTGATGAACAGCTTACAGAAAGAAGGAACCCGGGTTCACACCTGGGCTCCTTCTTATGAATCGAAGTGCATGATATCTTTACGGCAACTGGCTTAAGCTTTATTTAATCGACTGAAAGCGGTCATACGTATTTTGATAGATTTGAAGGAACTCCTCAAGTCCACTCTTCTTCAATTGTGCCAGATATCCGTCCCATTCCGCATCAATATTTCCATCAATGACCCATTGTGCCTGCTTCTTTTTCACAAATGTAGATATGTCAGTGCTCAGCACGTTCAAACGGTCCGAATCCTCCACGGTGAAGAACATGCCAGCTGGCAGCGTGAATTTCTTCATGAATGGCTGGTAAATGTCCAAATATTCCAACCGTGTTTTTATTTTGGACGACAGTTCAATTTTTTTGTACGTATCCCCCAGAATAGCAACGGTTCCGCCGTAGCAAGGACTTTCCGAGCATCGGAAGTCATCATAGCTCATTCCCTCCGGAGTCGGGAGGAAGTCATATTTATCTCCGTTCGTTTCCTTGAAATTAACGCCTACGGGGCCGAGCTCCCATTCAATGGAATGGCGCTCTTCATAGATCGTATCGATCCAGCGCATCGATTCCTCTAAATGCTTATTAGCTGAAGTAAGGGCAAATCCGCTTTTGGATACGGCAAGGGTTTCATACATATTAACAATCTGCTGACCCTGCGGGCCTTTTAACGGCTTCGTCGGAACATAGTTTTTCGCATTCTCCGACCCAACCACGTTTTCAGCATTATACCCCGTGAATGCCCCCAGAATCGGACCGCCTGTACTGTGGCCTTTAGCGAAATAGAGATTACGGTCCTGGGTGTAGGCTTCGGGATCGATCAGGCCCTCTTTGTAAAGGGTATTCAAATATTTGATGGTTTCCTTAAATTCGGGTGTAATGGCTGTATAGGACACTTTGCCGTCTTGAACCATCACATGCGAGCTGTTGTCCGGAAGCCCGAATGACCCGAACAGTCCAAAGATGCCGTTAAGTGTATTTCCGTTGGAGAAGCTGAATGGAATCTCATCCTTTTTTCCGTTACCGTTCAAGTCTTGATCCTTGAATGCCTTCAGAACCTGTTCGAATTCCGCTGTTGTCGTTGGTACGGATCGTCCGAGCTTATCCAGCCAGGTCTTGTTGATGAAATACACTTCCCCCAGTTCATTAGCACCTTCTGTTATTACATTCGGAATCGAATAGATATGTCCGTCGGGAGCTGTAACCACCTTCTTGATGTCCGGGTTTTCTTCCAGCAGCTTTTTGATGTTGGGTGCGTATTGGTCGATCAGCTTCTCAAGCGGAATCAATAATCCTTGCGTGCCGTACTTGAGTATATCCGCATCCGTCAGACTGCTGCCGCCGAAGAAGGCGTCCGGCAGGTCACCGCTGGCAAACATCAAATTCTTCTTCTCCTCATAGCCTTGCTCGGAAGCATCCCAATCAATGTGTATATTCGTTTGTGCCTCCATGTCCTGTACGACCTTCAGCTGATCCATGTTCTTTTTTTGCTGGTTCGCCTTACTAATCACAAATTTCAGCGTAAGTTTGTCTTTTACGATGGGATAACCTGTTAGATTGAAATTACTCGTCGGTTGAGCCGTTTGCTCATCAGAAGAAGAGGTTTTGCTGCAGCCAGAGAGGATCACCCCCATTGTTACTGCTAGTAGCAGAGCAGGCCGAAGGATACCTTTAACATTCATCTCAATAATCCCCTTTATCTATCCGATTATTTTTGAACTCATTAGCCTTTAATGGACCCTATCATGACTCCCTTTACAAAATACCGCTGCAAGAAAGGATACAGCACAAGTACCGGCAAGCTCGAAACAATAATCGTTCCATACTTCATAATCTCTGCGATTCTAAGCATGCTTCCGTCATCGGATGCACCCAGAGTCGATTCAGCCGGAGCCTCATTCACAATTAAGATTTCACGTAATACCAGCTGCAAAGGATATAGACGCTCATCCCGCAAATAAATGAGACCCTGGAAATAAGCGTTCCAATGAGCGACCGCGTTAAACAGCACCATCACGGCTACGATCGGCATGGATAAAGGCAATACGATTTTAAGAAAAAAGCGGGTAATCGAGCTTCCATCGATTTCAGCAGATTCCTGCAGCTCTTTCGGGATACTCGATTGAAAGAAGGTACGGGTAATGATCATGTTATAAGCCGTTAAGGCGCCCGGAACGATTTGGGACCAGATGGTATTGGTCATTCCAAGATTTTTAACTAACAGGTAAGTGGGAATCAGCCCACCGCCAAAAAACATCGTAAAGACGATCATCAGCATAAAAAAGTTACGTCCCATCAGTTCAGAGCGGGATAGCGCATAAGCACCCGGCAAGGTTAAGACAACACTCAATAAAGTTCCGAGAAACGTATATATCAGGGTGTTTTTATAACCGTTCCATATATTCCCTTCCATGAATATCCGATGATACCCCTCAAAGGTAATGCCCTTGGGAAACAACCATACGCTTCCGGTGTTCACGCTGTCCGGATCACTGAATGAGGAGATGACGACGATGTAAAGCGGATATATAATCGCCAGCAAGATCAAGGACATCAACGTGTAATTTGCGATATCGAACACACGGTCGAACCCGCTTTTGCGAGTATGTATACTCATAATGGATCTCCTCTCCCTTACCAAAGACTATTCTGTTTAAGCCGCTTGGCCAGCTCGTTAACCGAAATAAGCAGAATGAAATTAATACCCGCATTAAACAACCCGACAGCTGCACTGTAGCTGTATTGGGCACTCAGCAGGCCGGATTTGTAAACATAAGTTTGGATTACTTCGGAAGCGTCGATATTCAAGGCGTTTTGCATCAGATATACCTTTTCGAAGCCCACGTTCATGAAATTCCCGATATTCAAAATAAGCAGAATCATGACGGTTGGCATAATGGAGGGCAAATCGATATGCCAGATCCGTTGATATTTATTGGCGCCGTCTACGGTGGCTGCCTCATGCAGATCCGGACTGACATTCGTCAGTGCTGCGAGATAAATAATCATGGACCAGCCTGCATTTTGCCAAAGGCCGGAGAAAACGAAAATCGTCTTGAACCATTCCGGGCGGGCCATATAATAGACTGGATTCCCGCCGAAAAAAACAATCAGCTCGTTGATCAGCCCATTCCTTGGGGACAGGAACACAAATAACATGCCCACGATGATGACACCCGAAATAAAATGCGGCGCATAGGTAACCGTCTGGATCAATTTCTTGAAGCGGACATTGTTGATCTGATTCAGCAGGAGCGCCATAATAATCGGGATGGGAAACGACACCGCCAATTCGTACAGGTTGAGGAGCAAGGTGTTTTTCAAAACAATCAAAAACTGCGGTGAATTAAAAAACCGTTCAAAATGCTCGAGTCCTGCCCAGGGACTTCCCCATATTCCTTTGACAGCAATGTAATTCTTAAAAGCGATCTGCAGGCCGTAAAGGGGTCCATAATGAAAAATAAGAAAGTAGGCAATGGTCGGCAGCAGAAAAAGATATAGCTCATACGATTTTTGTATCCGCTTCCATTTTGAGGTTTGCAAACTTGGCCTCGCTTGCAGCTTTCCTTGTTGAGCTAGTTTCAATCCATACCCTCCTTTTCCCGTTTGATAAGCATTGGAACAATTCAACTTTATCCATGTGTTGGAATCAGGTAAATATGCGAAAGCAACAACCGATTGGTGAATTGAATTCAAACCAAAAAAACCTTGATACACCAAGGTTTTTTAGCGCTTACCTTCATCTTTTACAGGGATGGTATACGGCATTAGAACTCAAGTTCATCCTTGTCCTGCACATACAGTTTACGAAATTCACCAGGTGTAATCCGGAACCGTTGCTTAAACTTTCGAATGAAGCTGGATACATCGTAGTAACCAATCATCTGTACAATATCTTTTAAAGGGAAATCACTGCTGACCAGTAAATCTTTAGCCTTTTCCATTCGGTAATAGTCCAGAAAGTCTACAATGGTTTGACCGGTATACTTTTTAAATGAGGAATTCAAATAAGAACGCGATACGGAAAAATGATCTGCCATACGCTGAACGGAAAATTCATGCTCCGCATAATGCTCTTGAATATGAGAAATCCAAACCTCAGAGACTCCCTGAAGAGGGTCCTTCGATTCTTGAACCAACAAGCAGATATGGCGGACCAGTGATACCAAATCCTGCATCGTATCAAATTTAGCCAGGCTGAATACATCAGGATAGGGTTCCTCATGCTTGTAGGGATTGAGTCTAAAATGCGTTTTGATCATGCAGCCAACAACGTCGTAGCAAATGCAGCGGGCGATATGCAAAGGAATGGGATTCTGCTGCATATAGCTCTGCAAGCTCTGCAAAATATCCTCGACCTTCGTTGAGTCCCCTTGCTGCATATATAACATCAGCTGTTCCATTTCCTCTTTGGGATACCAATTAGCCGAAAAATTCTCTGCTGTGATTTCCCCATATGTTATCAGTGTGTTGTAACCTCTGATCAACTTGTAATCCATGGAGGTAGAGGCCTCAATATACGATTTCCCCACTAGGCTGATATCACCATAAATTCCCCCTACCCCCATGGTCACTTTGTTTCCGTAAGACTCGATCAGCTTACCATGTAAGTTAAGCAAAAGCCGGTGCCAATGATCTTTTTCTTCTTCCGTGACCGCGCAGATGAAGGTGCTTTTTGCTTCATCCATCGTATCCACATGATAGCTCTCGAAATAAGCTCGGAAAACGACCTCTAGGCCAGGAATCTCCTGCTCGTCCATTCCAGCAGACGGAGATTCAACCGTTATTTCCAACATGACCACAAAATAAAGGGAGTTGGTAAAAGCTACTCCAACGTCGTTTCCATCTGCCTGAAAAATATTCTTATCGAAAATCCTTCCTCTCAGCAAGCTGAGAAGCAAATGGTTACGTGCCGCCGCTTTGTTATTGTGGAATTTAATTTTCAGCTCCTGATGGTCTTCCGCTAAGCGGCCGATCATTCCATGTGCATCATGAAGCGTGCGGGCAGCTCCCCCCCATTGTTTGTTTATAAAAGCCAGCAGTTGATCAATCGGCCTATAGTTCAGTCGCATGAGCAAGAAGATTAGCACGCTGCCAATAAGCAGCAAAATCAAAATAGAGAAGAAAAACTGCGTCTTCACCAGACTCGTTTTATTCAAAAAGTCGCTTTCAGGGAGCATCGTCACGTAAGTCCAACCATCATTCTGCACTTTAAGCGTAGAAATGGCGTAATTTTCATTGTTGATTGCCGTGATCGTCATGCCGCTTGTTGCGGACTTGATCGCTTGTCTGAATTCTGGGCTTTCCAGATATGCTTCATGATGCAGCGCAGCTACGATTTCCCCGTCGCTATTCAGAATCAGGGAATTTCCATTCCTTTCTTCCAGCGTGCCTTCAAGCAGCTTTTTCACAGACTCCTCTTCCACAATGAATATTAAGACACCGGAAGGAGTTGAGCTGTTATAGGGGATGGGCACCATATAGGTTATTACGTGGTCCGTGTTCAGTTCTTTTGAATAGATGGGTTCAGCAGGCCTTAGTTGAGGTTTTTTCAGATTACGGATGTCGAAAAGAAATTGATCGGAAGGCCAATTTTCGTACTGATAAATGGTCTTGGCAAATATGGAAACCGGGTACGTCGTATTCGAGGAGAACATGTATTGATTGTCCTTTAAATAAAGCACGACATTATGAATAAACTGATTGGCAGCCGTATAACGGAGAGCATCCTTCGCATCGAGTGCATAAGACATGGATTTGTTGAGTTTGTATGGAGACAGCTCGGGTTTGGAGGAAACTTCAATCGCAATTTTATTCATTTCGCTGATTTTACCTTCAAACGTGCTTCTGGCCTGTTCAAGAACATGCCGATGTCCAAGGGTAATTTCCTCTTGTAGAATGCCAACAAACTTTTGATAATTGAGTAGACCGATTAGAAGAATCGGAATCAGCAGAAGTACAACATACGAGAGCAAATAGCGATAAAATAATGGAGTATCCTTTCTCCCCAATAGAACAGCCCCTCTCTTCATCACATCGTTGAAATGCAGATAACCCGCATGGAATGCGGGTTATGATTTTCAAACCATAGATAAATTATAAGAAGCCTTCTATTAAAAACAATGATAAACGGTTGTCTTATTTTTGCATTTTGTAAGGTGTATGATCCTGTATTGAAAAATGGCGCTCATACTATTTGAATTCTATTTTCTTGGCGGTAACGATAGGCTGATAATAACCGGATTCCGAAGGCATATGCCACCTGATATCTGTAAAACCAGCGTCGCTTAAAAACGCACTTAATTCATGCCTCAATAATGCTCTATAGGATGTACTGTTTACTTCGGTCTGCCACACTCCATCGATCTCCTGCATAATAAATTGATGGGTTATATAGAAGTTATCGTCCCCCATCCAATCCCAGACTTGAAAAGAAATACGTTTGCCTTTGTCCATGACTCGCGGAGAAGTCGCGCGCTGCTTATCTTTGATTTCGTTATCATAATCCCTCATGGAAATGATCAGCAGGCCGTTGTCTAGAACCTTGGAATATAGATTGCGGCATGCCGCTTTTAAATCTTCATCTGTAAGCAAATGGGGGATTGCATTGTCAGCCGATAAAACAACCTCAAACTGCCCAGGAACGTCTTGTTCAAGACTTCGAAAATCTGCAGTACCAAACTCGATATGAACTCCTGCTTTTTCAGCCTCCCGCACTGCCCGTTCAACCGACTTAGCGCTAAGATCCGTAGCCGTTATGGTAAACTTATGCTGCGCCAAACCCAGCGACTGCGTTCCTATACCACAAGAAGCATCCAAAAGCTTGATCAAGCCATCACCTTTATGTTGATATTGGGAGCGAATGAAATCATTAAAAAAATCACCTTGCCAATGAATCGCTCGGTACCAGTCGTGAAAAATCAGATGGTACGTTTCCGAAAGCTCATTATAAAAATTCAGGCTAGAGTTCTTCTCCAATCGTATCCCCTCACTTTATCGGATGTATGTAGAAGCAAAATACCCGGCTTCTCCTGGAAAATCTGCTCTGGATAACCCATGCTTACCTAACAGCTGTCTGTAGCTATGGATAGTTCCATCATGAGCTATGATAAATACCCGATGATGAACACAGCCTTTTAGTCCGGCATAGAACTTTCCTTTACATGCCCTTCCCAGAGCGTGCAGATTTTATTATTTTAATAAGAATATTGATTAGAAATAGCAGAAATGCCTGTGCGATTCCGAAAAAAAATGCTTCCAGAATGACCAGAACCTCCAAAATATTATCAAAGGGTACAAAAAAAGGGGCCGTATCCGGAGGCATGTAAACATGAACCAGTACGCTGGATACGATACAAGACAAGAGAACAAGCATGAATAAATGCTTGGATTTTCTGATGAATATCACCGGGAATACAATGACTACAAAATAAAAAGCGGCATATTTATAAAAATAATCTATATACATGGCTGCGAAAATCAAGGGTGAACTCAGCAAACAAATGAATGCCGGCAGCATGAATCCCTTCTTGATTTTCACGCTGTAAGTCTCTTCTTGATTATTCTGATCTGGCCTCTGTGATTGATTTCATCTTCAAAGACATGAAACCACATGAAATAATGATTGGCCTGTTTTTCATTCCAGAACTCTTCTTCTTGTTCTAACCAATCATCATTCACCGTTTTAGATAATTCAAATGTCCGATTTCTGACTTCATTTAAGTTATTCAAATAAAAGTCCAAATCATTTCCCCGAATCCCAACTCGCCCTTCTTCGCCAAGATTTAAGGCCGCTCCCCATCTTGATACTTCCTCTTCACTTAATTCTCTTTTTTCAAAAGTATAAACTTGGTATACATACTCAACTGCGGCAAAATGGAGTAACAATGCACCAATTGAATTACTCTCAGGATCCATTAGAAAATCCAATTGATCTACAGATAAACTGTTTAGGGCTTGAAGGGTTGTAAACCGTGCGTAATTCATCATCGACAGCAGGCGGCTAATTTGAGGCGAATACCCAGGTATATCGGTAATGAGATAGATTTTGTCCATATCCAACATTTGCTTTCCCCCAATGGATTATTTGATTTGCCTGCTGTTCGCAATTTCATCTAACATATAATGTGCAAAATCGAAAAGGATATGGTTGTTCAATTCTATGTATTCCATCTCACCATTATATTTAGCAAGGCATTGCTTAATGACATCAACATATTGATCAGGCACTACCTTTAAGGCCCAATCACCGCCTTCTCTCTTTGAAGAGATAACGGATTCCTTCATATAACGAAGGGTCCTGGATAAATTCAATACGTAGTACTCGGGATTGTCAGCTATTCCTTCAAGCGTACCTTCGATATCCGACATAATGGAATGTATAAAATACTGTTTATCTATTGGCTTGAAGACATCCCTGATCGGTTTGCCGTAAAGGACAACTCCGCGATCATAGATGAGAGTAAAATGAGCTGCGATATCTGGATCCTCGAATCCTCCACAAAAGTAACTCGTATCTGCTTTATATTTTTCTCTATGAAATGCAGAGAAGTGAAATTCAAACGGAGTGGGATAAACAAATTCATCCGCATACGATTCCAACACCACGCTCAATTCAATGCCCTTTATGATTTCCAGCTCTTCTTCAATCAAAATAAGCTGGGATGCAATTCTTTTAT
The DNA here is from genome assembly GCF_018403225.1 of Paenibacillus sp. J23TS9. Lineage (NCBI taxonomy): Bacteria > Bacillati > Bacillota > Bacilli > Caryophanales > Paenibacillaceae > Paenibacillus > Paenibacillus sp. J23TS9. The sequence continues at coordinate 138,672 of NZ_BOSG01000004.1, forward strand.
AGGTGTCCACCTCATGCTTTTCCTTAACGATGACTAACAAATCGATATCACTATGGCCTGGATTAAAGCCTCCCAAAGCCAATGATCCATGAAGATATATTCCTGTGAGGGATTCCGATAACTCTTTTTTGAAAAGATCAACAATACCCTCTAGATTAATCTGTGGTTTCACATCATCTCCACCTTCGGTAAGGACTTATTATTTATTACTGAATGCTTGAATATATTTTTGTCTGTCTTCTCTAAATATTTCTGTATAATGATCCTTGGTATAATTCTTTATCACTTTTCTCCAAAAGGATATGGCCGGGGTATTCGCTTGCATCTGGGCAATCTTCCTAATCAATGTCTCCTTCATACTTCCCGTCTGATTGGATATCTTGATCGGTATATTCGCTAAAGTCGTAATGATATAATTGATACAAATTCGACAATAGTTTTCTTTCTGTCTGGGTTACTGGAATAAGATTGATGTCCATAATCTCTCCTAATCATCCTTTGTTTTTATGTACTTTCATTTGTCTGTCTTATTTAGTTGCATATATCGATAACCATTGAGGAAGAGCTGCCAGAGGGTTCGATTTCCAATTGCACAGGCTATCCTACATACCAGATATCAGACCATTGATTCCAGGAGTTTCTAATGAGATCTTCATGGTTTTTCATTTGCTTCCTCCCGCTTTCATTGGCATATTACTTAATACTCGATGGACATGGATTAATGATCCGGATATTTTTCTTTCAAGAACGCTACAGATTGGTTGATTAATGCCTTTAATACTTCAATATCAATGTCTGCTACTTTGTTGATATATACACATGCTTTTCCTGTTGTGTGTTTTCCAAAATCCTTCAATACATATTCTCGGTTTGTGTCATCACCTACTGCAAAATACAAACTGATTTTCGCTTTGCGAGGTGAAAAGCCCACCAGTGGTGCATCGCCTTCGTGACCAGATTCATATTTATAATGATATGCACCGAATCCAATAATACTTGGTCCCCACATCTTCGCATCATAGCCCGTCGTTTCCGTGAAAATATCCAATAATTTGTATGCGTCTTCACGTTTCTTAGGACTATCCACATTTTCAATAAACTCAATGACACTATGGTCTGTTTCTTTAGTTTTTAATTCGTACATAGATCAATACCTCCTTTTCTCATCATCAGGTATTCTATTTCATTCATTATAGCCGTGATTGAGTTACTAACCAATGAGCCGCTTCTAAAATGTCACTCGCAATAAAATCCGGTTCTGTTTCTTTCCATTGATCTCGAAATTGGCCTAAAGATTCTTCTCCCCATCCTGTTTTTACAAGTATCTTTTTGGCACCCACCTGATGCGCGGCTAACATATCCGTATCCCCTACATCACCAATCACTGCACAGTTGGATAAATTCAGCTGAAACTCTTTAGCGGCTCTTATCAGCATTCCTGCTTTGGGTTTTCTACAAGTACAATTATCATTTATTCCATGCGGGCATATGTAGGAATGTTCAAATCAATAGCCAATTGTGCATTCGGAAAAAGCTCAAAATGATTAGGATGAATAAAATGTCCATTCCCACCTATTGTTCCATCGCGGTCTATAAATACGGCTTCTATTTCTTGCTTCATATGCTATTCTCACATCCTTTAGCGAATTTCCAATACCGTTTCGCGAATTCACATATAAACCTTCGATCGTTCATTTGCTGCGATACCAGTTCATCAATCACTTGAGTATCTTCGTATAAATAGCTGGAGCACTTATACATTTATTGTTCTGATATTCTGCTTTTATGATCGATACTTCATTTACCAACGCTGTGATCATTTCCATATTATTAGTGCAGTAATTGAATGCCTCTAATAATTTATCTTGACTTAACCGATTAGCTATCGTGCAATGTGGAATCCATTGGCCCGGTAAATAAAGATCAGAATCCGTTGGATATTTGCCAAGCTCTTTGTGGAGCTTTGCGTGAATATCCAGAAGCTCTCTTGCAGGTGTCGGTGTCAAAAATAATGTCCCTGAATGGATAAATGTCCCTAAGACGTTGAATTCAAGGTGAAACTTTGACTGCATGTCAAATAGCCTATCAAATGAATATATAAAATCATCGATGTTCATATTCTGATAACCAGCCAAAGTGATGTGTGGTTTTCTGTCTATTACTTCTTCAGCATAATTAGATATAGAGAGTTCGCTTAACTCTCCCCAAATTTTTTTAATCATAAGTTCAATTTCTTGTTCAAAATGAAGCACGACTCCGTACATTTACATCCCCCCCACAATCACCCTCAACAACTTCTTTCATTCCGCTTTTGGTTTCCAACTTGTAAGCCCTTTGGGCGCATACTTCGAATGCCATTCCATGAACTCTTTATATGTTTGTATGTTGTAGTCAATAACAGCCTCGTAAATTCGAATAGAGGCAATACTCTCTGCATTCCATGCGATCTGATTTTTAATCGTAAGAATGGATTCTCTGGATTCATCCGTTAATACCCGATTCAATGGTTCCACGAGATCTTTTGCACACGGGCCCGGATGATCATGCGCTAACAGCCACATATCAATCTTCCAAATTAAATCGTTCTCGTATTTGTATCTCAACTGAAAATATATTCCCTGATCTTCTCCATCTAGATGGTTCGAATATCTTGCTCCAATGACTTTAGGATTCTTTACACAGCTCTCGAGAACTCGAAATCCGGAAGCAACCTCCGGTTGATCACAATAGATCTCCATATCAATATCACGGTTAAAAATCAAGTTATAGGCTGCTGCTCCGACTAACACCGGTTCCCCAACGGCACTCCATAAATTCAGTAAATCAAGTTCATTTAAAATAAGATTTGCTTCTATTAACTTTTCGCCAGCCTGTTGTAAAGAATTCATTTTTCGTTCTCCTGTTTTTTTGAATTTTATAGATTTTATTTGACGTACACCACTACTTTGAATGATTCGCTATATAACTCTTATCCTTTAATCATAAACTTTGTTTCTCCTTGCCTAGATGTCTTATCTCATTCCATCCATTAAATCATATTGTAAATAATATAATCCATATTATTGTATTTGTTTCTAAATATTCCTTCTTTTGATGCAACTAATCTTTCGATAGCTCTTTTAGATAATGGGAATCTCCTTTATTTACCTGACTCTCAAGCTGAATTGAGCACTATTCAAATAATATTGACACCGTGTCATAATTATATTATAGTGTACACATCATAAGTTTTCATTTTCCCTAGAAGAGGTGACATTATTGAAAGCGATTACAAATAACTTTTCGCTTGCTTTCGCCAAACAACTGGATGCTTTGGATGAATTAGCACCGTTGCGGGATGAGTTTTATGTCCGTGAAGACATGATTTACCTGGATGGAAATTCTCTAGGCTTAATCTCAAAACGTGCTGAAAGAACGATGCTGGAACTGCTCGAATCTTGGAAAACACATCATATTGATGGCTGGACTCAAGGCGAGCGCCCTTGGTTCTATCTGCCTGAAACTCTTTCCAAACAAATGGCCGCGCTGGTCGGCGCTGATCCGGAAGAAGTTATTATTACCGGTTCTACGTCAAGTAACATTCATCAGTTAGTCTCGACATTCTATCAACCCCAAGGTAAACGCACGAAAATTATGGCGACAGAGCTCGATTTCCCTACAGATATTTATGCTTTGCAAAGCCAGCTTCGTCTAAAAGGCTTCGATCCTGATCAGCATCTGATTCGTGTCACAAGCCGGGATGGACGTATGATCGAAGAAGATGATATTATCGCAGCCATGTCTGATGAAGTCGCTCTAATCCTGCTTCCAACCGTGTTATACCGCAGCGGTCAATTGCTGGATATGCAACGGCTAACAACCGAAGCACATGCCCGTGGCATTTTAATTGGATTCGATGGCTGTCATTCCGTTGGTTCCATTCCCCATTATTTAAGCGATTGGGAGGTTGACTTCGCGTTATGGTGCAACTATAAGTATGTAAATGGTGGACCTGGCGGCGTAGCCTCTCTTTATGTTAACAAGAAGCATTTTGGGCGTATTCCTGGCCTTACGGGCTGGTACAGTTCTAACAAGGATAAACAGTTTGATATGGAGCACAGCTTGACTGTTGAACAGACCGCAGGTGCTTATCAAATTGGAACGCCGCATATTTTCAGCATCGCTCCATTGATCGGTTCATTGGAAATTTTCGAGATGACGACCATTGAACAGATTCGTCAAAAATCTCTGCATATCAGCCGGTACATGATTGATTTGATTAATCACGAGCTCCAAGGTCTCGGTTATACCATTGCGAATCCGATGGACGATGCCCGCCGTGGAGGTCATATCAGCTTGGAGCATGATGAGGCTATTCGAATTTGTAAAGCGCTGAAGCAAAACCAAGTCATCCCAGACTATCGCTCTCCTAACGTAGTTCGTCTAGCGCCTGTTGCTCTCTACACGACATATGAAGATGTGTGGAAAACGGTACAAATACTTAAGCTTATCATTGTAGAGAAACAATACGAAGCCTTCGATACTCAGCGTGGTGTTGTAGCCTAATGGATCGCTAGCACATTGCAAAGCACTCTTATTCTACAGAATCGGGATAAGAGTGCTTTCCTGTGTTTACCTGCTGTCTTAAAAGCACAAAACCCCTTATACTGCGCATCCAATTTGCATGCAGCAATATAAGGGGAGCTTCGTTAACAGGTCACACACAACTTAACGTTACACTTCCAAGATGAGCGAATTGGGCTTGAATGGTATCTCCGGGTTTGAAGGCAATAGCCTCGGTGATGGCTCCGCTCAGCACAACATCTCCCCTGCGAAGTCCTAGTCCGCGTTCACCTAGCTTATTAACTGCCCAAGCCACAGAGACAGCAGGATCTCCTAAGACAGCAGCACCCGATCCGGTCGTTACGACCTGACTATTCTTGGTCATGACCACACCAAGTTCGGGTAACTCCACATCGCGAACGGGGACCATCTTGCTTCCAATAACGAACTTAGCTGATGAACAATTATCAGCTACAACATCAGGGAGTGTAAATTTAAAATCCAGATAGCGACTATCAATCACTTCAATGGCAGCTGCTACATACTGCGTAGCCCTAAGAACATCTTCGCCCGTAATATCCGTGCCTTGTAAATCCTCTCCTATAAAAAAGGCAATTTCAGGCTCTGCCTTTGGATGAATGAACTGCTTATGATCCATCGGTTCCCATTCCAGTGCTAACATATCACGGGTCAGTACACCATAGATCGCTTCGTAAACTCCCATCATTTCCTGCTTCGCCTTGCTCGTCAGCCCAAGCTTATATCCAATGGACCGGGTCCCGGCTTCAATCTTGCGCCGAATGAGGAGCGTCTGCACATCATATGCCGTGTTCAACGAAAGTTCCGGATAATTCTCCGTCAACTTCAATACCTCTTTACGTTCTTGCTCAGCATCGAGTAGGTAATTAACAATATCCTGCTGCATCGCCTGTGTTATAGCCATTATTTAGAGCACCTCGTTTTTGTTGGTATGTGCAAGTTCTGCCGCGACATCTAGAATCATATCTTCTTGCCCACCAATGATTCCTCTGCGTCCAAGCTCAATTAGAATGTCTCGGGAGTCAATGCCAAATCGCTTACCAGCACGCTGTGCATGCAATAGGAAGCTCGAATATACACCCGCGTAACCCATAACGAGGCTGCCTGTCAGAATTTCCTGCGGGCGCTGTAGCATCGGCCCGATAACATGTTCCGCCAAGTCCATCATTCGATAGAGGTCAATGCCAATATCGAGACCCATCTTTTGCAGGACAGCAACTAGAACCTCTGTCTGCGTGTTACCTGCACCCGCTCCAAGACAACGCACACTCCCATCAATACGAGTAGCGCCCTCCTCAATCGCCACAAGCGTATTTGCAACCGCTAGCGATAGGTTGTTATGCGCATGGAAACCAATCTCGATCGACAACGATTCATGCAGTGCCTTAATCCGTTCCTTCACCTGATGCGGAAGCAGAGCGCCTGCCGAATCTGTCACGTAAACTGCCTCAGCTCCATAACTCTCCATAAGTTTAGCCTGTTCCACCAGCTTTTCAACAGGGGCGGAATGCGACATCATTAAGAATCCGATCGCTTCCATCCCAAGTTCTCTGGCCATGTACAGATGCTGCGCGGATACATCAGCTTCCGTCACGTGGGTAGCCACACGAACCAGACGGGCGCCCAAAGCATGCGCCTGCTTCAGTTCATGCACTGTTCCGATTCCCGGCAGCAACAGAACGGCAATGCGGGCCTGCTTACTCTCCTCAACCGCAGCTTCAATGAGCTTCATTTCATCCACGAGGGATCTCCCATATTGTAAGGTAGACCCACCCAAACCATCACCGTGGCTGACCTCAATATTGTGTACACCCGCCTCGTCAAGTGCATGTACTGCACTGCGAATCTGTGATTCTGTGAATTGATGGGCAACCGCATGACTCCCATCACGTAACGATACTTCTGTAATTTGAAGGGTTTTATCACTTTTCCGAATCATGAATAATCCACCCCCCGCTTCCCTTTTCCCTCAAGTTCCATAAGCAGTTCTTTTGCAATATCTTCCCCCACCCGAACGGCCGCTGCTGTCATAATATCGAGATTACCGGCGTATGGCTCGAAATAATCTCCCGCACCTTCCACCTCCAGAAATACCGTGACCCGATTTCCATCGAATAAAGGCTCCTGCTTCAGCCGGTATCCCGGTACATAATCTTGAACTCGTTTGACCATCGCATGTATAGCTTCATGAATAAGAGTTTCATTCATATGCTCCACTTCACAATAGACGGTATCTCGCATCATAAACGGTGGATCAGCAGGATTCAGGACGATCAACGCTTTGCCGCGTTCTGCCCCGCCTACCTCTTCGATTCCCCTACGTGTCGTTATGGTAAACTCATCAATATTTGCACGGGTCCCTGGTCCTGCACTCTTACTTGAAATCGTAGCCACAATTTCGGCGTAGCTCACATTTGCAATCTCATTGACCGCATGAACTATGGGAATGGTCGCTTGTCCTCCGCAGGTAATCATGTTTACATTTCTTGCGTTCATATGCTGCCCCATATTAACCGCCGGGGATAGAAAAGGTCCAACCGCAGCCGGAGTTAGGTCAATGACCATTTTCCCCATCTTCTGCAGCACTTCATTATGCTTCAGATGTGCTTTAGCTGATGTCGCGTCAAATACAATGTCCGCTAAATCCGGATGTTCCTCAAGTCCTTGAATTCCATTTGAAAATATTACGTAACCGCGCTGCCGAGCACGTTCCAGGCCTTCCGAGCCGGGATCGATCCCTACCATAGCCGTCATCTGTAGCCATTCGCTGCGTTCGAGCTTATACATTAAATCTGTTCCAATGTTACCGGACCCGATAATAGCCGCCTTCATCTTCCCCATCGTGGATTCTCCTCCTATTCAAAAGCGACAGATACATTACCAAGCTGCCCGAACCGCGCCTCAATATAATCACCCTTGTACACATTGACTGCTCCGGATAAAGCACCAGGCAGTATAATCTCACCTGCCTTTAGCGTAATATTAAAGTCGCTGAGCTTATTCGCAAGCCAGGCAATCGCATGAGCGGGATGTCCAAGCGCAGCTGCTCCCGCGCCAGTAGCGATGAGTTCGCCATTCTTTAGAAGGACCATTCCGAGCGCCCGTAGATCGATATGATCAATCGGTGTTTTTTGTTGTCCAACAACAACTCGGGCAGACGAGCCATTATCCGCTACAGTATCAACAAGTTTAATTTTCCAATCTGCAATGCGGCTATCAATAATTTCCAATGTCGGAACAACATATTTCGTTGCAAGCAGCACATCAAGAAAAGTCACATCCGGTCCGCTAATATCCCGTTCCAAAATAAATCCGATTTCCGCTTCAATTCGCGGGGATATCATATTACTCACATGAACAACACTCTGATCTGCAACCTCCATGTCATCGAGTAAATGTCCATAATCAGGTTCATTCACATTTAACATCGTTTGCATGGCTTTACTCGTCAGACCAACTTTCTTGCCAATAATATGACGTCCAGCCTCGAGTCTTTCTTGTACGACCTGCAATTGAATGTGATACGCATCCGTCACTGTCAGATCCGGGTAGCGCTCCGTTAACGGTAGTATCGCAACCTGCGATGATTCCGCAGCCATTAACTCGAATGCAAGCTTATTTCTGATTGAATCCATGATGAATCGGCCTCTTTTCTACTAAAAGTAAATGAGATGGTGACGGGAGCGTCACCACCATCTTTTATAACTTCATCGTGATCGATTTAGCTTCTGTATAGAAATCGAAGCTGTGACGGCCGCCCTCACGACCAATTCCACTAGCTTTGGATCCACCAAATGGTGTGCGTAAGTCGCGGAAATACCAACAATTAATCCAGAACAGTCCGGAATTCACTTGTGCAGCCACTCGGTGTGCTCTCCGTAGATCATTGGTCCACACAACACCTGCAAGCCCGTAAATCGAATCGTTAGCTATGCGGATGGCTTCCTCTTCTGTTTTAAAAGGAATCACCACGAGTACAGGACCAAAAATTTCTTCCTGTGCCACTCGCATCTGATTATCGACATCATAGAGAACGGTTGGCTTATAGAAGTTACCTTCCCCAAGCCCCTTTACTCTCTCACCACCGCAGCCAAGTTTCGCACCTTCAGCAAGACCAATGTCCACATAGCTGTGAACGGATTCCAAATGCGATTTGGATACGAGCGCTCCCATCTCTGTCTCATCATCAAGCGGAAGGCCTACTTTAATCTGATTCACAGCCGTAATCAATTTCCCCAAAAATTCCTCGTATACGCTTTCATGAATCAGCATCCGCGAGCCTGCCAAGCAGATTTGCCCTTGATTACGATAAATCGCATCAATCGATCCTTGAAGGGCTTCATCCAAATCTGCATCTTCAAAAATAATGTTGGCAGATTTGCCGCCCAGCTCCAGCGACACCGGAATCAGAGATTCAGAGGCATTCCGCATCACCGTCTTACCCGTCCCCGATTCACCCACAAACGAAATACGGCGCACATACGGATGGGATGCCATCACGGTGCCTACACTGTTTCCGGGTCCCGCAATAATGTTGAGAACACCTGGTGGCAGCCCCGCTTCGTTAGCGATTTCCCCAAGGACGAACGCACTTAGCGGTGTATATGATGCAGGCTTCACAACCACTGTATTTCCTGCAGCCAAAGCCGCTGATACTTTCCATGTCATCTGCATAAAGGGAAGGTTCCATGGAATAATGATGCTGGTCACGCCTGCTGGAGCGTATTTCGTATAGGACATCATCCCTTGTTTCTCATAGCTCTCGGCATGATGGTAGAGTGCCATCTCAGCAAAGAAGCGCATGTTTGACGCTGCCCTTGGAATATCAAATCCCCGGCTTTCTTTAATCGGCTTACCGACATCAAGTGTTTCGAGCACAGCTATTTCATCTAGACGAAGCATGATGAGATGGCTCATACGGCATAGAATCTCCGCCCTCTTTTCTACAGTCATGTTGCTCCAGACGCCGCTATTAAATGTACGCTGCGCTACCTCGATCGCCCTTATCGTATCTGCTTCATTAGCCATCGCAACGGAAGCCAGCTTCTTGTTTGTTGCGGGATTCATCGTGTCAAACGTCGCTTGCGAGACCGAATCTACGAATTCACCCCCAATAAACAGCTTCGCATCTTTCACGTCCATAGGGCTCGTTGTCATCTCTGGATTCACCTGCAGCCCTCCTAGTCTTCAAATTCGAGAATCATCTCAATTTCAATGGCTGTGTTGTTCGGCAGTTGAGCCATACCAACCGCAGATCGTCCATGTTTCCCTTTATCCCCAAATACGGCTACCAACAGATCTGACGCTCCATTCATCACCTTCGGCTGCTGTGTGAAGTCTTCCGTGCTATTTACAAAACCAAGGATCTTGACGATGCGCTTCACCTTACCGAGTTCCCCAAGCTCTGCTTTTACAACCTTGAGCAGATTGATCATAGACTGCCGGGCGGCCTGATAGCCTTCTTCAACGCTTAAATCCCGGCCTAATTTGCCGTGATATTCGTCTACACCCTGACCTGCTGTGAACAATAGGTTTCCCGTTCGGACACAGGTCACATAGTTACCGACCAACGGCCTTACTTGCCCCAGTTCAATACCTAAACTTATCATTTGTGCTTCAGGCGTACTCAGTGCTTCCGATCTATTTATCGCTTGATTATCCATGTACCCACCTTCTTATTCAGGTTTCCATTCCTTTACCTCTTCGGGCATTACATGACCACAAGATTTACATGTCCGCACCTCAGGGTCTGAATTAAAACTGAGTATAGCTCCCTTTACCTGAGTTTCGATATCAGTCAACTGAACTCGTACACGATGCATTTCCTTATTACAGTGATCACAGAACCAGACGAAATCCTCCAGTTCTCCCAGATCACGTTTGCGCTCAATCACGATCCCGAATGTGTCTGCCACACGGTGTGGTGAATGCGGTACCATAGCTGGCAGCATGAAGACTTCGCCCTCGTTTACAGCCACCACCTTACGTTCTCCTTCTTCCGTGATGCATTCCACATAACATGAGCCTTTAACCTGATAGAAGAATTCATCTGAAGGGTCCACATGAAAGTCTCTGCGGCGGTTAGGTCCTCCAAGTACCATGGCTATAAACTCGGAATCTTCCCAAATAACCTTGTTGTTAACGGGAGGCTTCAAATACTCCTGATTATCCTCAATCCATTTCAATAAATTAAACGCTGCCAATGATTTCGCTAAAGCCATGTGTAGCCCTCACTCTCAGTTTGGATTTAATTTTGAAAATACTGGATGTTAACCACACTATAAGATAATGTCGACATGGTGTCAATATTAATATTGACTCAATGTCATATTCATTTACGAATCTTCAGATCCCTTGTCCCGACTGTTTTTTTATTATTTTCCATGTTGAAAAAGATGACTCCTGATGTATTCAGGAGTCATCCCTATGCTGTGCAATAGGATGTCTAAATGGTACTAATCATGATTGTCTTTTGCTCTTGATTCCACGTCGATTTATATCCGGTTGCACTTTCAATAAATTGCAAAGGAATGTAAATATGTCCGTCCATGTTCACGGGCACGACTTTCATTTCCTTCTTATCCCCATTCACAAAAGCCTCTTTATTCCCTACATGAAGCTGAATGGTTGAACCATCCTTTTTAGCTGTGACCATTTGCATGGAAGCATCCCATCTAAAGGTATACCCCAGGTTCTCAAAAATGCTGCGAATCGGCACAAGAGTCGCTCCATCTTTGATAAACGGCTGTGAATCTAAGGTAACTTTGGCCTTGCTATCCAATTGGAGACCTGCTTTAGGCATTGTAGTGACTGGATCTCCAAGTAATGACGTCGACAGCACATACATGCCATGACCGGAGAATACCCAGACGAGATTACGATCCCACTCCACGAAAGTACCATGCACGGGATCAGATTGATCGCTCATGTACTTGCTTCCGTCTTCACCTGTTACTTCACCAGACATTTTCGGTACAAAATAACCGGCAATCGTCGGATTGCTGGAATCTTTCAGATCAAAAATTTGTACGCCAGCATTATAAAATGAATACGGCATATATTGTTGGCTAGGTATGCCCGGCTGAATGGCGGCATAACCTGAGCGTTTAGGTCCGAAGCTACCCCGGCGCTGACAATAGTCCGTAAACGGCGCATCTTTTGGTGGAGTTGGACGCGGCATCACGTTAGCAATTTTCGGGTTTAATGGATCACGTACATCAATGGCATAGATCTCTTTGTATGGTTCATGGCAATCATCACTGAGTGGGTATCCGCTGAAGTACACCATGCCTGTCGTATCGATTTTGGAAACGTCAATATTATCGCCTTCTGTACCAGTGAAGGCCATTGGCATATCCAAATGAGCTACAGTTTTCATATTCGCCGGATCGGTAATATCCACGATGTAGAATCCTAAGCCTCCCATGGCTGCATAACCATACTTCCCGCCTTGCTCAACCGTTTTAGGAATAAACAATGGCATTCTTGATCCCATCCAGCTCGTTTTGTTACCCGCACGCGGATTTTTGTTATAATCTGCTTCTTCGCCTTTACGCTGCCCTGGTACAGACCAGGTGGAAAGTTTCTTCGGATTGCTCGGATCGGAAATGTCATAAGCTAACTGTGCACCTGAATAGAGGTATGTCTTGTACTCCGTGTTGCTGTAGGTATCATCTGGAGCCCCCGCAACAAACAGGTATTTGTCCCCCGAGTATACCGGAATGTCCTGACAGCCTGAGCCCTGCTGTACCGTCCCTTTGGTATACACGCTACCATCCAACGGTGTCTCCGAGAGTACCTTCCAGTCAGACCAGTTCGGTCCATTCACCTCATAAATACGGAATCCACGCAGCATTTGGAAATCACGAATGGCCTTCACTTCATCCGCATTCTCATATTTGTTGGTGATTTTACCGTACCGGGGAACTTCATAGCACTGAACGGCAATATTCTTATCTAATGTTTTGTTATATTTCACGTTAAAAGGTCCAAATTGATGTTCAACCTTACTATCGAACCACTTGGTCTTAATAAGCTTGGCATTCTTAGGATCTGTAATATCAAACAGATTGTATTGGTTGGTCTCATAGTCATAGAGATATCGGCGTCCGTCCAAATCAAAGGAGGTCTGCCAGCTGTGTCCATATCCTGCAACATACGGGTAGAATGCTTCAACCTTCATGTTCTTGATATATTGATTTTGGTCTAGATAAGGTAAGCTTCCATTAAAAGGCTGCGGCCCTTCGTTGTCTGGCATTTGCTTGGGATGAGTGAATATACCTGTTTTCACATCATATCCCCAGGTATCTGCAGCAGGTTCAGCAGGCTCCCCGGGCAGCAGCTTTTTAGTATTCTCTTTCTCATAAGGCTGGGCCGCTTCTGGCGCATTTAGGTTAGCTCCTGTACGCGGTGCAACAAAAGTGCCTGAGTCCGTTGTTTCCGCTGCAGCCATAACCGGAATTGTTGGTACCAACATCGTACCGACTGCTATCGCTACCGAAACGGTAGCTACATGATTTAAGAAGCGCTGCATTAACGTTTTTCTCATGAATATATTCCTCCTGAGTCTATTCATTTTTCACGGAAATGCTTACCAAAAAATGAGCTACCTTCTGTGTAAATCAATATACCCCCCTCTTCAATAAATACATCCTGCAGATTAAACAGCCCTACTCCCCTAACAATTAAATATGACACGGTGTCGAAATATAGCCATAAAAAGGCACACGTGCATACTCCCACCGGTGTTTTAACGCATATTTTTCTTAAACACCTTTACCTGCGAGTATGCACATGTTTGCAGAAACGGAATGAATTAGCTGAGGGTTAATCGTTTTTCCAGCCTGCGTGCAAAGAATGACAATGTGAAATTCACACTGAAATAAAGTATGGCCACCATAATCAGAATCGGTATAACAAACTTCACATCATAATTGTATATAATCTGTGCGCTGCGCATCATTTCCGGCAGTGTGATAACGATCGCAAGTGATGAACCTTTCAATATGGATGTGCACTCACTCACAATGGGTGGAATCATTCGTTTTAACGCCTGGGGTAGGACAATATATCTCACTGTACTGATGTAAGATAATCCTGAAGATCTGGCTGCTTCAATCTGTCCTTTGGGGATAGAGTTCAATCCACTGCGTACGATTTCGCATAACATCGCAGATGCATATATGGTTAATCCAGTCACGGATGCTGTGAACACGCTCATCTTAAGACCGACTTCCGGAAGAGCGAAAAATATAAAGAAAAACACGAGTAAAAGAGGAACATTACGAATTAGTCCAACATATAAAGCGATAACCTGCGAGAGTATCGGGATCTTGGCATATCTGATGATCCCCATCAAAGTCCCTACAATAAATGCCAGAATGATAGAATAAACGGATACTTCGATCGTAACCAGAAAGCCTTTGAGCAGGTATATGAGATTGTTAGCCGAGTAAGCTCCTATGAAGTCCATGACAGCTTCTCCTTTCTAATCACTCGCGGATAATTTTCGTTCTAGATAGTTAATGAAGAGACTGAGCGGAACGGTCAATATTAAATAAAACAGAGCCACAAAGATGTATACATCGAATACTACGAATGTATCCGAAGATATGATATCACCGTAATACATCAAGTCTTTTCCAGAGATGGAACCGAGAATGGCAGAACCCATCACGAGATTAAGAAATTGATTCCCTAGCGGTGGTATAACCACTTTAATCGCTTGTGGAAGAATAATATGCAGCATCGTTTGTATGTACGTAAGACCCGATGCACGTCCTGCCTCCACTTGTCCATGAGAGACTGCCTGAATGCCTGCCCGTATCGCTTCAGCGATGTAAGCACTTGAGTAAACCGCTAACCCTAGTGTCCCGCTTATAAATGGATTCAACTGAATCCCGACTGCTGGCAAACCGAAATAGAAGAAGAAAATTTGGATAAGCAGCGGTGTATTTTGAATAAACTCAATATATACCGTTGCCAGGCCCTTAAGAGGTTTAAGGGGCGAAATTTTCATCACGGCAAGCACAGTCCCCAGGATCAAGCTCAGTACCAGGGCGAGCAAACTGACTTCAAGCGTCGTTAGAAAACCGGCTAAAAATTCCTTTTTATGTTCGATCAAAATTGAGAAATCTAACATTCATTCCAGCCCTCTTTCGCTTCTGAATGACTAAGGAGGTACGTGAGGACAACAGATCACCTATCATCCTCACGCCTTGAATTTATTCAGGTTTTTGTTTTAACCATTTTTCGTAGATCTTGTCATATTCTCCGGTTTCCTTTAGCTTCTTGAGCGATGCATTAACAGCATCCAGCATTTCTTTGTCCCCTTTTCGTACAGCGATCCCCCATGGCTGGTCGTCAATAACGCCGCCCACAAGTTCATATCCCGGGTTCTCGAGTGATAGGCCCATCAAGATGGCATTATCCGTTGTCAGTACATCACCTTTACCCGTGCTAAGGGCTGTAAAGGCTTCACCCAGATTCTCATATTCCGATACAATAGCCTCTGGTGATTTTTCCTGAATGGTTTTACCATCTCTTGTCCCTTTAACAGCAATAACCTTCTTGCCCTTCAGATCATCAATGCTTTTAATGGAAGAACCCGTTGGTACAAGAAGTGACTGTCCTGCGCTAAAATAGGGATCAGAGAAATCGACCTCCTGTTTGCGCTCATCTGTAATCGTCATCGTTTTGACAATCAGATCGATATCTCCATTTTTGAGCATTGGAATTCTTGTTTTCCCATTCACATCTTTATATTCGATTTTGTCATCGGCTCCCAAAATATCCTTTACAATTGCTGCCGCAATATCAAGGTCAAATCCTTTGGTCTTCTTGTCGGCTGTATCGACATAACCAAACGGAAAGGCATCGGAGCCAATACCTACTACGATTTTATCCATATCCTTAATGGATTTCTCTGACTTATTTGCGAGGGCTGGAGATGCATCATCACTCTTTCCACAACCTGCTACACTTATGGCCAATAACACGGATACCAGTGCAATGCCCCAGTTTTTTTGCCACTTCTTCATACTTGCTTCCCCCTTATAAACTCATTTCAATTTATTAATGAACCAAAATTCGACTAAGAAACAGTCTAGCTCTGTCTTCACTCGGATTGGTGAAAAAATGTTCCGGTGTACCTTCTTCTACGATTTGGCCTTGATCCATGAATATCACCCGATCGGCTACTTCACGGGCAAAGCCCATTTCATGGGTGACGACAACCATCGTCATGCCTTCCTTTGTTAGCGCTTTCATCACATCTAAAACTTCCCCTACCATTTCAGGATCCAGAGCAGATGTCGGCTCATCAAACAGCATAATCTTCGGTTTCATTGCAAGACCTCTTGCGATCGCCACCCGCTGCTGCTGTCCACCAGACAAGTTAGAAGGAAACACACTGGCTTTTTCCTTAATTCCTACCTTCTCCAGGTAATACATCGCCCGTTCTTCTGCCTCTTTCTTGGACATTCCTCTTACTTTAATGGGCGCGAGCGTGATATTTTCTAAGACGGTTTTATGTGGATACAAATTAAAATGCTGAAACACCATCCCAATCTCCTGACGAAGCAGGTTGATATTCGTATGTTTATCATTCACTTTCTTGCCATGAACGATCAGTTCTCCAGAAGTAATGCTCTCAAGTCGATTAATACAGCGTAGAAGTGTGCTTTTACCCGACCCCGATGGACCGATAATGACGACAACTTCCCCTTCTTTAATGTGCAGATCAATATCCTTGAGGACGTGATGGGAACCATAATGCTTATTTATTTTGCTGAATTGGATCAAGCATATAACCTCCTATGCGAAAGAATTTAGCTGCATTCCCGCCCCATAAGCAGGCTTGTTGTTCTGCTGTTAATGATAGACTTTGCTCGATGATATGACCGGGAGGAACCTCCCTAAGTAGGAAAGGATAATCAGAACCCATTAGAATCTGCTCATGACCAAAGCGGTCAATCATAAACTTAAGATTCAGCGGATCGAATACTAAGGAATCGTAGTACATTTTCTTGGCGTAGTAACTTGGTGGATGTGTTGTCAAACGAAGCTGCGGCCATACGTTCCATCCCTGATCCAGTCTAGGGAGAAGATAAGGAAAGGAACCCCCGCCATGGGCGAAGCATACTTTCAAATTCGGGAATTTCTCCATCAAACCACTCCATGCAAAGGTCGCTGCGGCTAGTGCTGTTTCGCTTGGCATTCCCACAGTGTACATGAGATTGTGTCTTGGTGTACGATCTTTGCCCATCGTTTCCCATGGATGAATAAATAAGGGGACATTCCATTGCTCGGCCATTCTAAAAAATTCTATAAACGAGGGATCATCTAAATTTTTACCGTTAATATTGGATCCGAGTTCGATGCCGTTCAAACCGAGCTCATGGATACATCGATCCATTTCCCGAATCGCAGCCTCTGTATCCTGCATAGGAACCGTACCTAGTCCAGCAAACCGTGTCTTGTTCTGCGCAACAGTCTCTGCAATGAAATTGTTCTGGATATGAGCCATCTCTTCCGCTTCTGCAATGGATGCCCAGTAAGAGAAAGTAACTGGAATGGGAGACAGAATCTGCATATCAACGCCTTCCCTGTCCATATCCTCGATCCGCTTTTCCGGGCTCCATACCTGATCTGTCACTTCACGGAAAGGTTTTCCCGCGACCATAATCGTTGCGCCACAAGTGCAGGTTCTATTTAATATCGGCCAACGCTCCCCGCCGTATTTCTGAACGAAGTCGGGAAGAGATTCCGGAATAATATGCGTATGTACGTCGATTCGCATCTATAGCCCCCCAATTTCTTTTACATTCATAAATATGACATCTTGTCAGTATTGTTCAAAAAAAATAATGTGATTACTCTGTCTATAAGCTATAATCATAATAAAACGCTTACAAAGTGAATGTAAATGAATGTAATCTCTGAGTTGATCTAATATTATGATAATACTGACACCGTGTCAATATAAATTACTGTAAATTTAAATTATAAAAAATAATAAATGACAAAACAAAATTTGCAATTTATTTTATGATATGGTTATCATGTGACTAGCGCACAATCACAGTATTTGACTGCCATCTTTCCCTTGAAAGGTAGATGTTTAATGGAAAACGCAACAAAAAGTCCCGATGGGAGACATCTTAGATCACAACAGACGAGACAAAAGCTCTTAGAAGCTGCACGAGATATCTTTTTGCAAGAAGGGTTCCAGAATACCACCATCAAACAAATTATTAAATTGGCAAATACGGGATATGGAACAGCTTATACGCATTTTACAGGAAAAGATGATCTACTCATTGTATTGATGGAAGATGTAATGCAGAAATTTTTCGATATTGCAGATATCTCTTTTTATCCCACATCAAAAGAAGAAGCTCGTAATCTGATCCTTGATCAAGTACATACTTTCTTCCGAATTGCCGAGTCAGAGCGAGATATGATGAAGGTATTTTCTGAAGCGATGGGCCTCTCCTCTGATATTAATAAGAAATGGGAGCAAATCCGTCATAAGCTCATTCAGAATATCACCAATGATATCTCGTATTCTCAGCAGCATGGTCTTGCTCGCTTGGATCTGAAAGCAGAAATCGTTGCACGCCAGTGGTTTTATTCCAATGAAATGTATCAGTGGGAAATTGTCTTTAACCGGCATGAAGTCTCGCTGGATGAAATCGCCAGGACGATTACCACCATGTATACGGACGCCCTATACTTATAAACCAGGTTACAATGCACGGATTTTACCCTTATGCGTTTCAGGTATTCAAGACAGGTCTGCACCTTGATATTGGTGACAAGGTGTTATTTTCGCACAAAAATATTGATACGGTGTCATGTTTATGATGAAAGGAATCTTCCTATGCCAATTGCGAATATTCAAATTATGGAAGGCAGATCTGCGGAACAAGTAAGGTCTCTTATTGCGCGAGTTACTGAAGCTGTATCCGAAGAGTTGAACTCCCCTCGAGAGAGAATTCGCGTGTTAGTAACAGAGATTCCAAAGACACATTGGGGAATTGCCGGCATTCCTGCCTCGGAAACCATGACAGATGATACACACCGTAAATAGAGAAAAGGCAGAAGAATCCTTGTTCATCAAGGTCTCTTCTGCCTTTTTTTTCGTATAGTAAGCATTGTTGAGAGAAAGTTCAATCCGCCTTTTGATTAGCACAATATGCATCTACTTTTCATTTAATATAAAGAACTATAATGAAAAGAGGTGATCCGAATGGCTCGCACGAAAGCTCTTCTACAGCATGATTTGGTATTGATCAGTTGGTCAAGAAACCCTCTGGTTCCCGGTTCAGCACGCCGAATTGTTTCGGCAAGGGTGATTGGAAATGCCAAACCCTGTACTTTGGTACCCGGTGCATTGGTTATCAATGCCTTAAACTGCTTATTGGACCATGACATTGGTTTTAAAGTCGTATTCAGCAAAAAAACCTCAAAATTCACCGGATTTTTGTTACTAGAACGCGAACGATAATCCTTTTGCCAGGAGCAGTGAAAACACTGCTCTTTTTTCGCGGCTCAACCTATTCAAGATTCTCGCTATATAACCTCGATATTAAGTTATAGGATGGATTTACTTCCCATGTCTCATATGGAATGAAACACTTTGCTTTCATTGCATCAAGCGTACGAGATTTTTGCTGTGGCCGTGTTATGTATTCGTCTATATTCGATTCGCTTAATTTAATATATCTGGCTTCTTGAATTTCATCGGGTTGAATGTTGATCTCACCACTAACATACTCAGCTTTAAATACTACCGATAATACTTGTTTCGTTGCGTTAAAATACACACCGGTTACACCTATTGGGCGAATTATAATCCCGGTCTCTTCTAAAAACTCCCTGCAAACAGCTTGATCCAGAGGCTCCCCTGCTTCGACATTTCCTCCAGGCATTTCCCATGTATCTGAACGCCAATGAGTTCTAAGTAATAAAACCTCATCCTTTTCATTCATCACGAAAGCAGAAACTGAAACCATATGCTTGGGATGTTCATTTTCCATTGTCATTATCCTTTTCTATTATATTGTTGGATGTACAACACCTGAGCCTGATTTCCCATCAAATTGATAAACCCAGCCTTAAAAGTATCTTTAGCTGGGTTTAATAATTGCATTGTATGCTTTGTTTGTTCTTTTAATTTTTCCTTTTTCTCATCTTATTTTTTCTTATTGTGATAATGATACCCTGTGCAAAGCCCTTTTTGTTTTGATTTTGCAGAGCAATTATGTCCGCCATTTTTATCCGTTCTTCCTGAATGTGCGTAAGCAGAAGATGCTGTTCCCATTAATACGGCCAGAGAAATGACCATCACTATAATTTTTTTCATATATTCACCTTTATTTAACCCTATGCTTTAGGGCTTATTAGAATCCACTCCTATTTTATAACAAATTCCATATTTGGGATATATAGATCTTGTTATTTTCAGTATTCTCTCTCGAAGCATTCTCATTGACTTTGAGCAATATCCACAATTGCTTGTATAACATCCTGAACTTCATCAGTGTTTTTAATTACAAAGAAATGATCAGCTTCCCTTTCTAAGGGTGGTGTCACCTCACCGTTGCGAGATTCAGCCTGTTGCCGAATAAGTACTTCCTCAAACGAAGATGCACTCCTAAATATTGTTGTGCTGCGCTGACTTTTACAAACACGCTCTTCAAGAATATGATCAGGAAGATCAAAATTGACTAAAATACAGATAAATCCTTTATCCCGAAAATAAGCAAGTAAATCTGAACGACCTTTACTACTGCGATTAGAGCTGCAAAGAATGAGATGAAAAATAGTCTGGTTAACAGCGTAATCCACAATTGTTTGAGTAATAGCGAACTTGATCGTGTTATGGCCTTGTTTAGGCAGTAAGGTCTTATAGTAGGTATTGATGAATTCGGCATGATTATCTTGGTCAATCACCAGTGAGTTGGGCATTTCTTGTTCCAAAGCTCTACCAAATGTTGTTTTCCCGCTATGGGTTTTACCGACTGTTATAATCACCAACCTTTTCATCAACATCTCTCCATTCTTTCAAATTGGGTAAGGATTTTTTTCGAGGTGAAATTCTAGGAGTTCAAAATATAGCTCTTAATTATTTCTTCATTCCATATTTGAACCTCAATATATCTTTCAGGCCCCTTATCTCCAAGCCTATTCCATTCCTATGGAAATCCGAATTCCTCAATTACACTTATTATTTCTTGCTTGGTAGCAGATATTGAATAAAGACCAAGTGTTAGCGCACTTGGTCTTTAAAATTTTCTTGTACCACCATTATTAGATTACCTTCCGAATCTCTTATTGTTAAAAAAGAAATATCCGGAAATCGTTCTATATCGCCAAAAATCTCTACATTATTATTTATTAGAAATTCATAAGACTTCTCTATATCATCTGTTGAGAAGGAAAATAACGGGTGTTCTGATGGCTGAAATGTTTCGGATCTATGAGAGTCCAGTAATAAAATTAGATTGTCTAATTTCATTGAATAAATCTTTTCCTCAGGTTCTAATACAACAGAGTCTCCTAATAGTTTCGCGTACCAATATGCAGCTCTTTTCATGTCATGAACTTGTATAAAAATTGAACCGATCATAGGTTCGATAGGGTTTCGATTATTTTCCATCTTTACCTCCCGTTAAATATGCCGATAAGGCCAGATTATTAATTCCTTTTCGATCAAGTCCATAATCTCTTTATATCAATTAATTCTTCATCATTGAATTCCATCCTGTAAACATCCGGCTTTGAGGTTTTCATTAAGAATTCATATCCGTATTGACTATCGAAATACCCCATCATTATAGTCATGACTGCACCATGAGTTCCTAATACAATTTTATGACCTTTAAATTCCTTTAATATATTTTTCAAAGCTGCTACAGACCGTATTTGACAATCCGATTTCGATTCTCCTCCGTTTAACGAAAAATCCGGATCGGTAAACATTAACTCTACGATTGGATATACTTCCTTATCCGGCAATATCTTATCTTCATTTGAAAATATTATTTCTTTAAGGTCTTCATATACTAAAATCTCTTTGCCTGAAAAGTTAGCTAATTTCTCTATTGTCAAAACAGCACGGCTATAGGGGCTCGAAATGAATGTGTCCACTCCTTCATCCTTCAATAATTCAGTAATTTTATGAGCATCAATCTTGCCTTTCTCTGTTAAACCACGCGTTCTTTCGTTCCCTTCAATTTTTGGCGATTCGCCATGTCTGACCATATAAATATATGTTTTCATAATATCCCCTCTGTCAGCACTTGAATCCATCTATAATTTCATTAATTTGTTTAATATGTCTTTGTTCATGTATGTACAGTGATCTCACCCATTCAATTAATAACATTTCTTTAAAGACGGGGTGGATAAAATGTCTTCTACTCAGCACTGATGGGTCTTCTAATGTGTTTAATAATCCATTTAACTTCTCTCTTGAATTGTTCAGTTGTTCGACAATTTCTTCTTTTTCTAGAATTTCATCTGTTGGTTTAGCAATGTCAGGAGCTTCTAACTTTTTACTCCTATCAAGTAGAAATTCTAAGGGTTTATTTTCTATGAATGAATCTTCTGAGCTCCTTAATCCTTTCCTTATGGCTACGACATATAATTCCTCTGTCTTAGCTAGGTGTTGACATACCTGGCTGATACTCCAGCTGGAGTCTTTACGTTTGTTTAACTGATCTCCATTCAATCCATTAAGAATTCCTAATAATTCATCTCTTGTTTCTTTTAACTTTCGATTGATTTCTTGAAGTTCCATGGAAAACTCCCTTTCTTTTATTTTATGGGTTCTGAAATACCTGAATAGGTCCATGCCACTTCTCATCGTCTACTATCATCTCAGTATATTCTCCGGCCGTGTAATCATTAATTACTTTATTCCAGAATGTATTCGCCGGGGTATTCTTTGTTGTTTGTCGTACTTCCCAAGTTCCCTTAAACTCATTAAAAATCTTATGAGCTGCTTGTTTGCCATAGCCTTTATTTCTAAATTTTCGCATTATAAAAAAATCACTTATTACATTAGTCTCCTCTGCCGTACTCACTTTCACAAATTCTTTCGGAACATTGGATAGAACTAAAGCTAAACCTGCTAATTCACCATCCACTTTCAAAAAGTATGGGTGTCGGTAATGATCCGTCCACTGATGATCTAAATATTTGTAAAGATAAACACCATGATTGTTCAACACATGATCATCAAACTCACTTGAATCATATCTATAAAATTGGATTAAATGATTTAAAACGACCTTATCTTCATAAGGAACTTTAATGATTTCAAGCATTCTTATCTCTCCTATGCAAATCCACTAATTAATTATTTTCAGAACTATATTCATCCTTCAGAAGACCATATTGCACAAGATCCTCATATTCGCCCCATTTTTTAACATGCTGCCTTAGTAATCCTTCATATTTCATTCCTGTTTTTTCCATAACCTTTCCCGATGCAGGATTCTTCCCTAGATGACGGGCATGTATACGGTTTAGTTTCATTTCTTCAAATGCATATTTTACGATTCCTTTTGCTGCTTCCGTACAATAACCGTTATTCATATACTCTCTTCCAATCCAATATGCCAGTTCTCCATGATCAAACATCTTATTAAATCCAATACTTATCGTGCCGATTAAATACTTTTCTTCTTGATGCACAATAGCTAATGTAAGAGAACGATCTTCATTAAAATTATCCACATGTGTTTTTATCCATTCTTCAGCCATCCCATCCCCATATGGATGCGGGATATTTAATGTCATTTCAGCAATATATTTATCACCTGCTAATTGTTGAACTACCGCTGCATCATCTATACTGAAAGGTCTTAATATTAATCTTTCTAATTGGATTGTCGGCAATTTTTTCATATACGATCTCCCCTTATCTTAAAATTGAGCTTGTTTTTTCACACCTCTGTTTTTATTACCTCCAGTCATCGAAATGCCTTTCAAGAAATCCGACCTCTTTAACGTAATGAGCTAAATGGCCTTCTTCCACTAGTTTTATAAACGCAGGGTCTCCGGATGCAGCACGGTCCGATAACGTGGTGCACATGAAGTTAATACGGGAAATAACCCACTCCTTAAGATCCTTTGGCACATCTATTCCGTAAGAATTAAAAAAAATCTCTATACGTCTTTTTCGTATAGATGCATGATGCTCTTTATGATATTGAACAACGACTCGATCTCCTTCACCCGGTGAAAACCCTGCAAGCGGAACAGATGTATACAAAGTGTAAACAATATCCCATATACGGGGCCCTGGCCCTGCCATGTCAAAATCAATAATCCCTACAGGAAGCTTGTCTTTAAACACAACATTATACAATGCAGCATCGTTATGGCATACGACTTCATGTAAAGACGTCATTGGATAATCATTTATAGACTTCGTGGATGTCGTAAAGCCTACAGTTGCATCGTGATAGCTTCTTAAGAGCTTGGCAAGTTCAGCTAACGCCTCATCTGACCACATATATCCTTCATTTTCAGGGTAATTATTCCCGGGAACAACGCCCTCAAGATAAGAAAGGATTTCTCTCCCCTTCTCATCTAATCCCAAATATCTGGGGGAGTAGGGATAGCCCACCTTTTCAAGGTGTTTAAGCAATTCATACACATAAGGATTTGGCTTCGCTTCACGGCGAACGGTTCCCCCTACTTTTACGACTTCATTAATATTTCCTCCGGTCAGGACTTCCTCGTATTCTGACAAATTTCTTCCCCCTTATGATTCACTACATCTCCATGCGCTGATTTTATATAGCATACAAATGTTCACGACAAACGTCCACCATAGATAGTCAAATCTTAGGTGGACGTCTGTGTTGGTGAGCCATTCAATTTCCCTCTTTTGACCTCTTCGATTATTCCAACAAGAGATCTGTCACTTTAATATCTCTGATGCTATTAATGATAGTATCCGCTCTTGATAAATCCTGATTTCCTGAATTTGGATTAATAAAGCCGATACATTTCATTCCTGCAGATTTCGCTGCTTGAATACCATGTTTAGAATCTTCAAGTACCCAACATTCGCTTGGCTTAATATTCAATTGATTTGAGGCTTCAAGATAAATGTCAGGAGCTGGTTTGCCTTTCGCCACTTCTTCACCACTAACAATGCTATCAAAATATTCAAAAAAGTTATACTTTCTCAGAACCTCATGGATAAAAGAAATTGGTGACGATGAAGCGAGTCCGATAGAGATATTGTTTTGCTTTAAATCAAAGATTAACTCTTGAATTCCCTCAATCGGTGCCAGATCAATGGATCTAATCAATTCAATTTTTAATTTGAGTTGGTATTCAATAATCTCAGATACAGATTGGGGGAGACTGTAATCCTGTTTTAAAACACTCCACATTTCCGGATTAGTCATTCCTACAAATCTTTCAAGTTCATGCGGAGTAATTGTCACTCCAAAATACTTCATGGTTTCAACGTCAATTTCAAAATGGATCGGTTCACTATCTATAATGACGCCATCCATGTCAAAGATAAATGCTTTCATGATTTACATCTCCTTTTCAGTTGAATGCGTCCGATAACATTCCCGAACTCACGAACCTTAGTTATTCTCTAAATTATATTCATTCTTTAAGAGTCCATAATGCACAAGGTCCTCATATTCACCCCATTTTCTAACATGCTGTCTTAATAATCCTTCGTATTTCATGATTCACTGTTTCATGCCAACCGCAATCCATCTTCTATCTATGTCTTCAAAAACAAATTCCCTATTGTTGTAATCTGTCGTGGATAGAGGTCGCACAATTTTAACTCCTAATTTTTTAAAATCGTTCTCCATTTCCTCTTGGTTATCTGTAATTAAATAAGCATCATAACCATATCCATGCATTTCTCGATTAGGGACTATATATTCTTGATTTGATTTTGTTAAAACGATCTCTATGCGATCCCTATATAGACAAATATGTGGTTCCATGGAATCCAGATAATAGACAGATCTAAATCCCAATTTCTCATAGTATTTTGCTGTTTTATAAAAGTCAGTTGTCGGGAATATTTGCAGCAAATTCGAAAAATAACTCATCACTTTATCTCCTTTAATTTTCTGAAATAAATGGACAATAAATAAGGCAACATACCCACTACTTTTTTTATTTGTCCAACAATCATTACATAA
The DNA here is from genome assembly GCF_018403225.1 of Paenibacillus sp. J23TS9. Taxonomy (NCBI): domain Bacteria; kingdom Bacillati; phylum Bacillota; class Bacilli; order Caryophanales; family Paenibacillaceae; genus Paenibacillus; species Paenibacillus sp. J23TS9. The sequence continues at coordinate 164,456 of NZ_BOSG01000004.1, forward strand.
TAAAATGAATTGTCTCAGTAATTGCTTCGATATTTTCCGAGTCAGCGTATACTATAAAAAAATTATACATTGTATCACCAATTTTTATCGGTTTTGGGTATTTAACGATTAGGCATGTTTGATTTTTCATCTCTTCTGGTTGATCATCTGAAGGTTTTATCAATCTTGCATCCTGATTATCAATATTTACAACTGTTATTTCTGGATTAGTTCCGTATGGATTCAGTTTATGATGCGCGTTTAATGAAGCGAATTCATCAATAGATATAGATCCAGTTCCACCTGCATCCATTTGAAAAAAACCATTCTCTCCTGCGTATCTAATAGAAGGTAGGTAGGTGGTGTCCAGGCTCCAATTCGAAGGATACTGCAAACTAATTTTAGTTTTATGATCTATATACTCAACAGAGCCATCCGATTTTTGAACATTCATTGATGACTTCACCTTACATCCTGTACATAAAAAAATGAATATGAATGATATTAAAAGATACTTATTCATTAAAAATCACATCCTTATTTTTACCTCGAAGCTTCAAGATGTCGTATTCGTGACCTTCGGCAGATCTATGGAAGTAAACCCATATTAAGTAAATATAGGTTTTAGATTCAATAACCCCACATCAACTGAGGTCTCTATATAACCAATGATCTGAGTAAAAGTAAAAACATTAAGTTTTTCATTGATAACTTCCTTATCGTAATCCAAATCTTCTAATGCAAAAGGAATGAATTCTTCAACATCTTTGGACTTAACCTCTTCCAGATCAAAGATTGTTGGATGATAGCTGATCATTTCTCTTAATTCATCTGTATAACCATAGTACTCTAATAATTTTCCATTCAGTAATCGGAAATCATTATGGGATAAATTATATAATTCTTTATCAGCTTCCATTCTGTTTCTCAACCAAGGAAGATTGAAACCTTTCAGCCATATATCATCAGCGATTAAATGTGTAAAATACCCCAATATATATTGGCTTTCTATTTGCTTACTATATTTATGTAAAAATCCTTTATAATCAATGTATCTCGAATAATCTTGTATCTCGCCTTTAAAAAAATGTGATAAGTCTTTTGGTGAGACAGCATCTGGAGCAATGCTTCCAAGTAAAAATAGCCCTTTATCTTCTATCGAGAGACTCTCTGCAATTCTATTCGCAATAACCAAGCGAACCTATAATATTTCACCTCACCTTTCAGTGCATACTACCAAAATTTTTCCGCATTCAACCATTCAAGGCCAGACCGATTAACTTTGCGGTAATTCCAAGCTGGCTATAAGTGCCATCACGTAAATGTTGCTTAACAGTCTTCATAGACATGCTCTTGTATTCTAATTAATCTGCATCTTTTAGTTTCTATCATGGTATTCCTCCAAAAGATGTTAATGCCCTTCCTGAGATCTCTTTAAAATATATTTAAAATGATTCATGCTGTTCTTAATGACAGCGTTTTCCATTGTTTCAATCTCTTTGATAAGGTCATTCATAATATTCTTTGCCAATTTATAATCGTCTGCATTAATGTAATTATTATTGAAAGCATCTTCCAGCTCATCTTCATCTTTAATATAGAATTCACCATTAGGGAAAACGACTACATCTAAATATAGATCATCCCAATAGGGTATTCCTTGCTCATTAGTTCCAACACTCTTTGCGATGTCAAAATACCATTGAATTATTTCTTTTTTCTCATTTATCATCGTTGTAACACAGTAATTTGATTTTGATGGAAAGTGCTGCATCCAGTAATAACCGTCATCGACTAAACAAATTTCTTGATTATGAATAGTTCTGATTAGTGGTTGCTTTACTTGATGAATGCTTATCAGGGTTATATGACCCTTAAACTCATCTTCATCAAAAATACTACATACAAAGTCTCTATTTAATATTCGATTCCAGTCTAATCGGTCTGCATGTTTTCTTTTCAATTCACACCTCCTACTTAGCTTTCTAAAACCATCTTGATTCGCTTTATCTTGATGAAAAGGCGGCAGCGTGAATTCATTGTTATGCGATGCTCGGTACCTCTTAGAATTAGCAAACAATGTCTTCATACTATAATTTTTTTGCCATGAAGAGAGCGACTTCACCAGTCTCCATATCGGTATTCGTGTACAATGATGTATCAATGCCATCAATCGTAAAACCACATTCATTATAAAATCTAATCGCTGGTACATTATAGTTTTGCGTTTCTAGTCTAATTGCTCTGAATCCAACTTTCTTAGCATTTTCTGTTACATTGTTTAGTAATGATCTTCCTATGTTTCTCCTCCTGTATTCGGAAGAGACTTGTAAGTCCCATATATATAATGTGTTATTCCACTCTTGAGGTTCACAAATAACTACTCCAACCAATTCTTCGCCTTTATATGCACCCAAAGAATATCCCAACGGTATTAGATGTTCATATCTATCAATATCACTTTGATCCCTTGGATAAGTTTTGTCATATTCAGCTTCTAGCGGTAACAATTCAAGTGTAATTGACAATTTATTATCATTCATTTCTCTATGTATTTCATATTTAGTGCTTGAGGTATAACCAAAATGACCCAATTCATCCGGTTTAAAACTTGTTAACTTTTTTATTTCCATGAAACAACCACTCGCTTTCTAGATAGTCTAATTCTTTAAATTCTTCGTTAAGTAGAGAACAATATCATCATTTATGACAACATTCTCCCCATATGCAACATAATACTGTCCATTGTGTATCCCTTTACCATCTGGGACATAACCACGCTTTACATACAGTACTTGAGCATTACCATAATCAGAAAATACGCCTACTCCGATTCCAGCAACTGATGATCTTTCGCTTATTATTTCCTCGGCGCGATCCATCAATTTAGAGCCAATTCCTAATCTTCTATACTTCAACAAAACGTTAAAGTCATTAACTTCCGGAATGCTTTCCTCCCTAAATGCTGGATAATATGATTTCCAAATGACATTTACATACCCAGCAAATCGTCCGTCTGCTTCGGCAATCAAAGTAACTCTTTCCCCGTTATTCTGTTCACCAATATATCTCTCATACAGAGTAATAGGTTTGTCCCAGCCTTGTTCTTTAAAAGCATCCGAAATAGTTTTCGGATCATGTTCAGTTATTTGTCGAATGGATATGTTCATAATTGATCTCGCTTTCTTTATTATGATTTTCTTGTTTAGCGGGGGATTTCATATAATGTTATTGTAACTACGAACTTGAATATTATTTATCCGCCAGTATGGTAAATTCCCAAGGAATATTTTCATTATTCCATCCACGATGTTCATCAAATTTCTTCAGTTTGAAACCTGCGGATAGGACAGAATTAATAATCTCGCTTAAAGTATATAATCGAATGGAGACATCAGGAAAATCCAACTGTTCCTGTTCGTCAAAGAACTCCTTGTATGCCACATCTCCGCTTCTTAATTCCGTATCAAAATAGTCCACTTCTCCTTGACTAATGACACATTTTCTTAAGGGATGGAAGTCACTAAGAATCAATTCCCCTCCATCTTTCAATAGTCCATAAAGAATAGACATAAATTTATTGATATCACCAAAATAATGTAATATGCCTCCTTCTAAATATAGAATGTCGAAATATCCTCCGTACATCTCTAGATCAATGTTATAAATATCAGTAACGATATAATCAATTAATGTGTTCGCACTTGCAGCTAATTCTAAGGCATATTTTTTATTTTCCTCAGAAATATCGAATACGGTCACCTCTGCTCCTAGTAGAGCTAATGGAACCGCCTTCCTTCCATTCGACCCGCAAAGATTAGCAACTTTTTTTCCTTCAACTTGTTCGAATAAATGTTTATGTTTTTTAAGATTTGCTATTGGATTTTCTAATATTTGAGTTGCTTTCTCCTTAGGTGAACCATCTCTTTTATGCCAAAATTCATATGCACGATGTTCCCATGCTTTTTTATTTTTTTGACTTTGTTCATTCAAATTGGTTTCCCCTCTCTGATTGTCATTTCTACGGCTTTAGTTATAGCACTGAAATCGGATAACGTTTGGGCATTCCTGATGTTCAAGCGGATTAGGGGACCCTAGGTAAACAAATATCGAATAACACTCTGCCAATCAAGTTTGCAGTAAAAATACATCCACTTCCTTGAAATAGAATCACTCTATCTTTGAATGATTCCAGACGTTATTTTCATACCGGCAGATCCAACAAATGCTGAAGACATAGAAAACTGATTATGCAAATTAAGTTCAGCATTATATTGATTCTTTGCATCTTCTATATCCAGCCCCTGTTCCATGAGTCGGTTAACAATGATTTCAAGTTCACCTGGATTACTCCCAATTCCGTCTTCGACTAATGATTCATATAGCTTTGATCGGTTCTCCAGATCTGAATTCGGATCAAGAAATAATACTTTATCGCTCACTCTGCATTCAATATTCTTCACCCCCAGTTGGCTTAAATATATTGGGATTTTGATGCCAACATTTCCGTCTTTACCATTCTGCTTTGTTTGCATTTCATATAAATTTTGCAGTATCCCAAGTTTGACAATATTAGTTTGGTCTACTTTGTCTACATTGTATGTTGACATATTGGCTATCCAATGAGGTTCAAAGCAGATGATTCTTCCGTTATCAGATATACAATCGATCATCCGATTGAGCGTATGTACAGGATCGGACATATGGAGTAGAAGCGCGTGACAAACAGCAACATCAAATGTTTTTTCAGTTACAAATTCATTCACATCACATTGAATAAAATTTGCTTCGTATGAAAGATTATCGAATATTTCTTTTGCCTTGCTTAATAATCGGTCACCTAAATCGACCCCAGTGTAACTTGATCCTTTCGGCAACAACGGCATTAACTTCAAGCCTAAAAAACCATAGCCACACCCAAAATCAATTATATTGACCGGTTCAGTTATCTTCCAAACATTACTAACTAAAAAAGAAATGTAATCATCGTTATAATAAAGATTCCTTGTGTTCATTAGATATTCGATTTTTTCGTCCCAATAATATTCCCCCATAATATGACTCCTTTTCTTTGGTTTTGGGCAAATTCAGTCAATGTTGTTGTATTTACAAAGCCCCACACCTTAGTCCAAGGCGCGATCGCTATGCGGTTAGGTGGTACAGGTTTATTTACCTATCTCGCTTCATTAAAAATTCTCTGCGTAAATACAGTGTTAAGTGATGCCTCTTTCATCTATGAATTACTCAATTTAATATTATTAGATTCCTTCTGTTCCAAATGTATCATTAATGACTCTTTCGTAGTCTACCCAATTGAAATAATAAGGACCTATATGTATTGGTTTATTTTCGTGTTCCAAATTGAAGTCCTTCCATATAACAACATCTTCTTCTTTATCAATTTTCACTGATATAAAACCACATTCTTCATCCCCGCACCAAGGGCATACTAATATTGGATATCTATAATATAAATACTCGTGTTGTTTCTTCAGTAAAAAATAGTCAATAACTTGTCTTTGATGGTCTTCGCTCCCCCACCCTAAAGATGGGACCATGTCATATTTCTTGAGCATCTGATAAAGAGATTTCCCATCAATAATTAGATCTGAAAATTTAGTGTTTTTATTCCCATCTTGAGCGGGATCAAATTCATCATATCGACTGGAAGGTTTAGTTTGTAAATCATTTAATGTTTTCATTGTTTCTCCTTATTAATATTCTTGCATGGATTTCACTTAATGTTTGCTCCGATTATGGTGTTACTGCAATTGCATCAATTTGTACATTAAACCCTATCTCACTACTAAAAATCGTTCTAACTGGGTATGGCGTTTGAAAAAACTCCTTATATATTACTTCGAATTGTCCAGGGGTTATATATTTGTAGTTTAAAATTACAGTTGTTTTTATTATGTCTTTTAGATCGGCTCCTGCTTCATTAAGCACTTTCTTCATATTTCTGATCGTTTGTCTTACTTGTTCATCAATAGGGTCATCTAAATTATTCGGTCCTTGGCCCGCAACAAATATAGTATTGTCAACTTTGATTGCTTGAGAATATGCCAAATTCATCGAGTTATCTTTACCAAAGTACTCTTTCATGATTGATTCATCCCTTCAATCAATTTTGGGGGTTTAGTATCAGATGGCGCCACTTCTTCGAGATACCCACATGTTCTTATAGTTCTATCCAGTACTGACAAATCCCATCTTCTACTGCCTCAAGTAAACCACTATTTCTTTCAATGATCCAATTTCTCCAATCTTCTCAATGTTTTTGTATTCAAAAACCGAACCCGTTAATATAATTAAGCCTACTAAAATAAAAAGAAAAATATAGCACCTCATACCGTTTGAATTCTTTGCCATTTCTATCTATGATAGTTGGGTGGGGTTAATTAGCTAATGAACTAACAATAAACGTTGAAGGAGTGTAGTTTATGTATAGAACAGCACAAGACTTTGTCAATGATTGGTCACATGCCGCAACTGGAACGATTAGGGTGCTTGAAGCATTAACGGATGACAAGTTAAATCAATCCATTGTAGAGGGACACAGTTCTCTCGGTTGGCTAGGATGGCATCTGGCAACATGCCCGGTGTTCTTCACAGGTATGGCAGGACTTACGGTTGAACCTGTAGGCGATCCTAAGTCCGTTCCAACTTCTGCGAGCGAGATTCTTGCTACATATAAGACAGTTGTAGAGCGTGTAAAGGCTGCTGCAGCGCAAACGCTAACAGATGAGATGATGGCAGAAAGTGTAGAGACATTCTCCGGTCCTACGCCGCGCGGAGCTATTCTTCGTATGCTGATCGATCATCAAACTCACCATCGCGGTCAAATGACGGTTCTTCTCCGTCAAGCAGGACTTCCCGTACCAGGTTTAATCGGTCCTACTCGTGAAGAACAGCAGAATATGAAGAAGTAAGCAATATTCCAGCTTCACCAATGAGAAACCGTCAACTCCTGACCCGTAAGATGGAAACTTTGAAAAAGTGACCCTCTTGCGGGTCATCTGTATTTTCATCGAACTATCGAAACAAAAAGCGGAGAGGCGAATAACGTATTCTCCAACGTTTAAACTAACTACAAAAAGGCTACCCGTTTTCTTATAACGACGTCTCTCTACCTTTAGGTCACGAAGTGACCGGCCGCGATGCAGTTAGGTGGAGGGAGGTGTCCGGTTAAACCTAGCTACTGAAATGCCCCGAATTCACTTCGGACTCCTGCCGGACCGAGGCCGAATGGCCCGAAGCATGAATAGGGTGTTACCCGTTGTTCATGCCCTCCTCGTTATAATCACAAGGGATATTGAATAGTTTCAGAAGTTATTTATTCAATCCACTTTCTCGGACCAATAACGTGAAATAATTGCTTTGAATTAATCTCAATCGCTTCATGTATTCGTCTTATAGTAAAATCACTTATTGGTTTTGGCAATTCATCTAACGAGCAATATCTGCATTCTAATATTTCAGGTGAAGTCGCTTCAGGTTCTTGGTCATGATTGATTGTTGAGATAAAAACAAAATGATGCATATCATAGTTAGGATCATAATAAATCCCTGTTAATTGGCCTATCTCCACATCGAGTCCCGTTTCCTCCATTACTTCTCTCTTAGTTGTTTCTTGCACTGACTCATCTTTTTCAGATTTCCCTCCTGGTAAATCCCAATTGTTCTTACCATAACTATGTTTTACTAATAAAACTTGTCTTTCAGAATTAAAGATAACTGCTGCAGCACCCATTAACTTCTCAGACATTCTAGTCATTCCTTTATTGAATTTATGTTATCTATAAAATATTATTTACTAGGTCATGCATGAATTTCGGATAACGTTTTTTGTATTCACGACTTCCCACCAACTTAAGCAAACGATATTCTTTTCTTTTCTTGATCATCTTATTTTATTTTTAATAAACATTACTCCAAGAATAATCCAGTATATTATTATGACATCAAAAAAGTAATAGAGTAGTAGGACATTAATATCTTTGATTAGCCATTTATCCATATGAGTTGAAGTATTGAAAAGTGAAATAAATCTGAATGGGTATCCATACTGTGTCATTTGTATCCCAACAATAGAAACTTTACCCGGGATAATAAATATGGTAAGCAGAGCTAACCATGCCGATAGATTGAAAATTTCCTTATTGATTTTCATTAAATCCCCTCTCCCACCACTATTCGACTCCAACATTGATAATGATTATTGTATATCTTCATCTTATGATTTTCTTAGAACCATTCAGCACTTATTTCTGCTAACGTTCTTGCATCCAAGAACCCTCACCGAGCGAACAAAGTGAGCCGCCGCGATGTGGTTAGTCGGTGCATAATGTCTCTAACTAATTCAAGCTCGTTTTTGTTTTATATTTCCATTTTTTACTATGTTTAAGCCAGAAATAATAAGCTCTTTACCAGACACGGAGGTTTCGGATAACTTCCGAAAATCGCAATATCTCCTCCATCCTGGAGTATTGCGACAGTGGCATGAGTTCACAGCACGGACTTTGCACTCCGATATGATAATCCTTTGATGTTGATGTTATGTTAATCTGGGTATTATGTAATTATATTCCATCATACATTCATTTTTTGAAGTTGACAATCAGACTCAATAACCGTGTCCTGCTGCATATTAATAAAGGACTAAGATACTTAACTCCATTCAACGAAGCGATGTATCTTCTATGAATGGGTTATCGATTTTGAGAGAAATCACTTCTTTTTTAGAACTTTTCATCATATTCTAGGGCAAAAACACAGGATGTGTATGCCTTGAATGCCCACCCCCCTCCATCCCACGGTGAAAAACCTAATTTCCTTGTGATCCTTGTAGATGAGGAACGTTATCCCCCCGTCTATGAGCAAGCGGAAATTAAAGCATGGCGCAGACAAAATCTTATCACTCATGAACTTCTGCAATCGAATGGCATGACATTTCATAGGCATTATATCGGAAGTGCTGCTTGTTGCCCAAGCCGGGCTACACTGTTGACAGGTCAGTATCCCTCTCTCCACGGCGTGAGTCAAACCGATGGGATTGCCAAGGAAACCTTTGACTCTGATATGTTCTGGCTAGGAAGAAACACGGTACCGACTATGGGGAATTATTTTCGTGAGGCAGGCTACCAGACCTATTATAAAGGGAAGTGGCATATTTCTTATGAAGATATTGTTGTTCCCGGTACGCATAAAGGCATTCCTAGCTATCATCCCATGACCGGCGTGCCTGACAGAAAACAAGAAGAATTATACCTGCGTGCCAACCGCCTGAACGACTTTGGTTTCTCCAGCTGGATTGGCCCAGAACCTCACGGTAAAAACCCGCGAAACTCCGCTTCTTCCGCGGCCTTCGGTGTTAGCGGCAGAGACGTGGTCAATGCATCCGATGTGGTTGAACTCATCGAATCACTCGATCGTGAGAAAGAAACCAACAGCGATGCCAATCCTTGGCTTGTTGTTGCTTCATTCGTGAACCCTCATGATATTGTTCTGTATGGTGCGCTCACCGCACATCTTCCGAATTTTAATTTCCATGTGGATCCCATGCCTTGGGTAGCTCCCCCGCCAACGATCAATGAACGTTTGGATACCAAGCCGCGCTGCCAAGCAAGCTATCAACAGCTGTATCCCAGAGCTTTGCAGCCCATTATCAACTCTTCGCATTACCGCAATCTGTACTATCAGCTGCAGAAAAACGCCGACATGCAGATGCGCAAGGTTTTTGAAGCCTTAACCCGTTCTTCCTTCTACGACAATACAATTGTTATTTTCACATCCGATCACGGGGAACTACTCGGTGCTCATGGCTATCTCCATCAAAAATGGTACTGTGCATATGAAGAAATGTTACATGTCCCCTTCGTCATTCATAATAGAACACTTTTCCCCTCCAAAAAGAACTTCAATTCACTTACAAGCCATGTTGATTTGCTGCCTACGATGTTGGGACTGGCTAATGCCAATGTAGAAGAGATTCAAAGCCGCTTGCGTCAACGATTCAGTGAAGTTCATCCTTTGGTCGGCCATGATCTCTCACCTCTTGTTTTAGGGGAAAATGAGTTTGATTTCATCGAAAGCCCGGTTTATTTTATGATCGATGACGATGTGACACGAGGCCAGCACCAAACCAATCCATTAGGGAAACCCTATCCTTCCGTTATCCAACCCAATCATATCGAAACGGTTATCGCCAGCATACATCGGAACAATACGAGAGAATTATGGAAGTACTCCCGCTACTTTGATAACGATCAATTTTGGAGCCATCCAGGCAGTAAAGATATCACTACCCAAACAGCGGCAGATCCCACTCCCGGACAGCAGTCAACCTCGTATACCTTTTGTGTCACATCCGTTAAAACCCAACCTGTTCCAGACGAATACGAGCTGTATAACTTGACTGCAGACCCGCTTGAAACCTGCAACCTTGCACATCCTTCATTTTCCACGCCACTAACGAAACCTATTCAAGAATTCATGGCTAATCTATTGGAAGAACAACGACAACAAAAACGTTTGGAACCAAGCTCGCAATGAACTCAAATCCAGTAATTATTTCTGTAGTGCCGAAACCAAGTCAGCAAGCTGTATAGAATTTAGATCAGAATTGGAGAGACTTTTACATCATCTTACTCAACATTTTTTTGCTATTGAATGGGCCAAGCCTATGTATCCCGTACCTTCAAATCAAATGCCGTTTGCTTTTGCCACATTGACGTAACAAACGGATATTATGATGGTTCTGTCATCAACATACAGATAAGAGAAGAAGGATCGTCTCTAGGGAGGAACGAACATTGCGAAATTCAACAATTTTAATCGGCGTAATATCTGTGTCAAACGATAAAGCTGCCCATCCATCAAGTGAACCGGACAAGGTAGGTGTAGCTTAGCATGAAACTCGCATCTTGGTTACTCCTCTGCTTTTTCGTTCTTGTGAGTGTATTGGTGATCTATGGACGATCTATACTTTTGAATTCATGAATTAACAGCTTTATGTCTCCTTATCATCCTGGTTATATTCATGCTGATATGATGTGGTTCTGCATAGGGTATATAACAAATAAAGAGGGAGCTCATAGCCCCCTCTTCGTTAGGTTCAAAGGATTACAATCTGATTCTAAATATTTTGCAAGGTAAATAGTATTGGCAGGATTTAAATTTGGTAGATCGCCCACATCAAAAAAACGTATCTCATGTGATTCGGTTGAATCACACGCCAATTCACCTCTGTAATCATTGCAAAGATACATTGCTGTTACAGAATAAAGCTCATCTCCGTTTTTTAGTTTTAGATACAGAGCTGGACCAGAAAACAACTCCAACATGGTTAAATGGTTTAACGTTAGCCCTGTTTCCTCATATACTTCTCTAGTTGCTGTTTCCTCTATTAATTCCCCTGGCTCCATAAGGCCGCCTGGTAATCCCCAATCCCCGTCTTTGCGATGCTGTAAAAGAATTTGGTTTTTATTATTTTGGATAATAACTACTGCACCAACTAAAATTAAAGGTCTTGTTCCAACTAATGAACGTAATTCTCGAATATAATCGCTCATTTAGTCACCCCTTATATATAAATATCTTACATATTCTAATGTTTCTAAGTACTTTTGCGTACAACAATATACGTATTTTTACAAAATGGCACCCAAGTTTTCCATACTGCCTCAAAATCACTAATTAATATCTTTCGGTTATAATAAGCTCCATTAAAGTTAATTGTGTGTTCCAAAGAGTCTGCCAAGTAAAAGTGTTCTTGATCATAACCAACCACTGGTACAAAGTGTAAATATCTCTTATCCGTAAAAACTCTTATGAACGCAATAACAGGTACACCCTGATTCACTTGCTTCTTTAACGTATTAATGTTTCCACTATAAAAAGAGACATCGTAACCAAGCCTCTTAAAATATATAATAATGCCCTTAGGACTAACAGTTCCATCCAATAGCCTTCTGGGAAAGTTTTTATAAAGTTCGTTTCCATCCGCCTCTATCCCAAAATGTCTAAGTACGAATGCACTTGAAAATGCAGCACATTCATAGTTATGTTGAATATCACTCCTATTTAAAGTTTGTATCGAATACGAATACGGAAAAACACTTGTATCAATTATGTCTTTTCTTGGAAAAATCAAATAAAATGAAAACAGGACTGCTATAAAAATACCTGTGACTAGAATCGAAATTAGAATAATCACCATTGTTCCTCCCTAGTAAACAAGCGCCTGAAGCATTAAAAATACAAAATAAAATTGTTGCTTTTAACTTTCGCTGCTTTGGATCAGCTATAGCATAATTACATTAATATCGTCTAAGCATTTCACAAACCCTCACCTACTTAAGGCCGAAGCCCGTCGCAATGCGCTTAATAGGTGAGGAGTTGTCGCTTGATTTCGATATGTCTTCCGTTTTTTGATCCTTCAATATAACTTGAATTAATTGTTCTATTGGTCCCTTATATTTGCAAATTTCGTCCAAATGATAAAATGTACTCGTCGTTTCAAAGTCATTTATTTCATCATTCTGGGAGTACAGATATGCTTTAATTCCATTTCCAAGCGCAATACCTAATTCAACATGACTGCCTTTACCTGCCGGAAACAAAATTACAATAAAATCCGAACTCATTACTGCATCTATTTCCTTCTTCCCTATATCTTTAAGTTGATTAATTGAAGTAATATTGTCATTTAAAGTCCAATCATATGTATGAATAAATCCCTCTTGTTTCAATAGTTCACTTACAAATCGGACTGTTTCTATATTTTTAAGACTTGATGCAATATAGAACTTTTTCATTGATCCTCCAAGTTTTTGATGCATTTAATCACTTCTTCGCTCCCCTCATCTGACCCAGGGTGTAGTCACAGCGTATATACGTTATTAGCCGTTGTTTCGTATTCCTTTATCAACAACCACATTTATATCATGCTTTATTTTTTCTATATGCAATTCCATCAATTTGTACTTTGAGTCCATTAGAACCACCTTTATGTGCAAACTCAGTTGATACCGTTTTTCTTGCTGGATATTGTCCCTTAAAGCGGCGTCTGAATACCTCCTCCATTACAGGAATATCCCAAACGTCTCTTAACATCACATCGACCTTAACGACTGACTCAAGTGTTAAATTTACCTGTTTCAATCTATCAGACATGTTATCCAGTGCACCTTCTACTTGTTCTCCAACTGTTCCACCGACATTACCTACACAGAAGCTTAGAAAGATAAAATCTCCCGCTTCAACAAATCCTGAATTTGCTAATTCTTCGCTCACTTCATACCTAATAATTTCACTCATATGAAACCCACCTTCTTTTTTTTATTCTTGTCTTTTAGTTACTTTAATTTTGCAATAATTTCGGTTCTATATCTTTAATCCAATGGTTATTATCGTCTGCAAGTAATGTCTCCCACCCAAGACTTATTGCCGGCTTTAAGTTCTTTTCCTGATCATCCACATACAAAACCCGTTCATTAAATTCAAAATGCGATGCAACCATTTCATAGATCTGGATATCCGGTTTGCATAACCCTACCTGGTTTGAAATAGTTATACTTTTTGTGTGCTTTTCAAGAACTGTTAAAATCGGCTCTAGCCACTCTCTACAATGATTACTTAAAAGATGAATGTCGGCTATTCGGCTCCATTGTTCAAGATATTGAACTGAAGGCAATGGTTCTAGGGTTTTAATCAGAATCTCTCTCGCTTTATCTGTGTTAATTCCAGGATAACGATTAACCAACCATACCCATAACTGCTCTTCCTTAAGATTACCAGTCCATAGATTCCTTCTTATTTCATTAAACTGTTCTTTTATTACTTGCAAAGTAACACCTGAAACTGCAACAAGTTCTTTCCAAAATACAGATGATATATTATTCACTAATACACCCGCTATGTCCAAAACTAGCTGTGGCCTATTTTCCATGAAGTCATCTCCTGCGTTTTAATATGTATTTTACGGTTCTATCGTATAACGTTCTTGTATCTCCGAACCCGAAAAGCTCGTGTATGCGCTGGTTGGCTTCTCTCATTATGCTTGAAGGCAGCTATAGAATATTTTATTAAAAGAAATCTGATCTTCAGCGTAGTTTTCTGTATATCTATTTAACATTCGAACTCCTACCGCATTAAACTCGGGCACAATGACACAGTGACAACCTGCTGCACCTGATGCATAATAGCACTGATCCTGATAGTACCATCCAAAAATACGCTTCTTATCTTCGGTATCCATTCGTAATTCTTCAATGAGCTTAAAAACATCAATTGGTACTAACTGACTATGATTTATTAAACCTCTATTTAGATGTAGGTCCCCCCACTGTGCCAGGTCTCTCGCACTTGAGTACAGATTTCTTTCATGACCTTCATTTGACTCAATTCTAACGGATGCATAACCGTCTGCAGCTTGAAAATCACAAACTAATTTTTCTTTAGGCACCGAAATCCATTCCGTATCAGTTAACTTCATTGGTTTAAATATTCGTTCTGTAATCAGTTCAGCAATATTATATCCTGTAAGCTCTTTAATGAGATCACATGCTACTTCCTCACGTTCAATACGATTTGATCCAAAATATTTAGCTCCTGATTTTGTTGCTAGATCTCTTATTGTGGTATCGCCCAACTCGTATTCAGGCGTTTTTCTGAGAACATCAGAAATTTTACTGTCAACAGACAATTTGCTTTCCACAACAGCAATTGCTGTAGCGAGTCCGACATACGTCTTCCTTAGTGAATACAAGTTAAACATAGAATCAGTTGTTATGACGAGAGATCCATTCTTAAAATGATGTTTTCCTGAATACCATTCTGTTACTATTTTGTTGTCTTGAATTATCACAATAGACGCAGCTGAAGACCCAAACTTCTCTTTGGCTTCTTCTGTATATGAAATCAAAGGTGAAAATTAGTTATCAGTTAATGCTGTCATGATTTCGACCTCCAAGGGAATATGCTTTTAACATTCATTAATACTTATCATCGATTCTTATATATCCATTTATTTGATCTTTTGTCCTTTCAAAAATTCCTGACTTATTATAAAAGTTTCCTTCTGCCGTAATGATCTTATTCTGTTCAGTTCTCAACACCACTCCGATATGATCATTTGGGCCATTCCCCAAAATGTTATCAAATATGATAAGATCCCCTTTTTCTGGTACAAACAGCAAATCACTTATAGGATAATAAAAATCAAATAACTGTCCCCATTCTAACCAAGCTTCTACCCATGCAAAATTACGTGAAACTGGCTCTTGATATCGAATAGGTAACTTTACACCTGCCTCATTACAACAATGATATACAAATGCAGCACACCAATCGAAACCGATTTTTGGGTTCTCTCTTGGAAAACGGTTAATTATTGGTTCCAAATCCGGACCATATTTATCTTCATTTCCTATTAACGGTCTTGAAGCTAACCCTTCAGCTATCTCAGCTAGAATTTCTCTTCTGCTCACCAGTCTTCCCTCCTTGGCTTTTGTCACTGTAATAATCGAGATGCAACCCACGAAGCGTGAAAATATTGTTATACGAGGTCATCTTGAGGAGACTCTCAAATTTTCTCTTTATTTCTTTCATACAATCTTTTAAACGCACTGGGGTTGTTTATCGGTAATATATTTTTCATAATCAATTCAGCACATTCTTCAATTGTATTTTCAAATGTGTTTACTTCTAAGTCATATGTTCCATGTTCATGAATTCTTTCAGATTGCCATTTAGCCTGACCAATATCTCTATCGCCTCTATCTCTTTCTCGGCGTTCCAATTCATGTATTGGACAATTGACCCGAACAAAAATTACTGGATAATTTGATAGAAGCGTCACACATTCCTCAAGCCACCCCTTCTCTTCGGGAATGTCTAAAATAACATGGTCTACAATTACATTAAGCCCAGCATCACTGAAAGTTTTTATACTGTTGTGCATCGCTGAAGCACACTCTCTAAGAGTGTCCCAATAGTTGTTTTCCAGATCTTTCTCTGGAGCCATATTTTCATACACATCTAACGATAAATGAAAATACAAATCTTTATTTCTTTCTTGCAGCTTTTTGGTTAGGCTTGTCTTTCCTGAACTAGATGTTCCGTTCAAGAAAATAATTTGTCCTTTATTCATTTATCTCTTCCTTTCCGTGTTTTAAATTTGCATTGGGATGTCGTATATTTCACGACGCCATCCACTTAGGGACGAAGTCGCCTGGCGCGATGCTTAGTCAATGCGGATGTGTCCGACTGATCCCGCTTCCCTACTGCCAATTACCTCTCCGAAACTACATTAGACACCAGGTTATAACTTTAATTTTGGATGTAGCTAAAAAAATCAATTCTGCTCAATTCCATTCCTTTTGAGGATATTGGAACATGCCTATCCATGATTCCCAAAATTTCACAAACAATAGTTTCTGGGTGATTGATTTCTTTTATTCGATATTCATTGGGAAGCTTTTTTCTTGTTTCTTTTCTTTATCATTTCATTGATCTTAATAGATGTTTTCCAATCGCAATAACCATTTCCATTACTTCTATGAAGTATTCTCTGTTTTATTATTTCGGTGAAGGGCCTTACCTTCAAACTACTTCCAACTATAACTCAATCCAATACTTGCATATTCCTTCATGGACTCTTTCAAGATTACCACCGTTACTTTCAATGACTCTTCTAGATCTTAGATTGGTTTCATCACAGGTTATAAGAAGTTCATCAATTCCAATATTCTTTGCAGATTTTTTTAGTTCAGATAAAAAAAGCTTACCATATCCCTTTCCTCTTTCACTTGGTCTGACTATATATCCAACATGTCCTCCATACTCAAGTAATTTATTATTAAGTTTATGTCTTAATTTACCGTATGCGACGGGTCTATCATTAATATACATCCAATATATTGTCTGTGGAACGTAACCATCAGGTAGATTTATTCCTTTAGATATTTCAATCATTCTAGGCAAACTAGCTTTGAATTGTTCATAATCATGATTTGGGAAATTTGTAGTATATCCATTCTCCCCTAGACCAATTTCTTCAATCATTTCAAAAATAGATTGATCATCTGACTCCGATAAAGCCTTTACTTGTATCTTCATGTGTCACCATCCTCACTAAAAATTTTGATACGGTTTTCGTCTAATGGTTTGACCGCAGCGCGGTTGCTGGGTTGGTCGGCTATCTTTACTTCCCGGAAATCCCCCTCCCGCGATGCGTGCTGATGCCCATCCTCTCTCGAGCTAGCTCATTCTTGGGGCCTCTTCAGTAATCTTAAAGTTTTCTTGCTTTGATCACGAAGGTTACAGGAAACATCTTCGCTCTTTTTACCAAATCATTATTTTCATCATATAAATGTATGATTTCATCGTCGGTTTCTTCCACCATTTGTTCAATAACAAACCCTGCTTTCGCCAACGCATTGATATAAGTGGATAGTTTACGATCAGATAAAGTTAGCTCGCCTTGACAAAACTCAGGAGATACCGAATACCAAGAGTCATCAAAATAACGCTTGTTAAAAACAAATCTATTATTCTCTTCAATAACACATCTATGTATAGGATGAGACCAACTGAAAATAAAAATGCCGTCTTTTTTTAAATAAGAAGCGATCCTACGGAATGTACCTTCAAGGTCGGTTGTCCAGCCTATTGCGTAAATCGAATATACAAAGTCGAAATAATCCACGGGTATGTTACATTCTTCCTCCATGGGAGAATAGATCAATTTTGCTGAAAGACCGCACGCCGTCAAATGCTGCTTTGCCTTTTCAATTTGATTTTCTGATATATCCATTCCCCATAGTTCAGATGCTTTTCGCTCCCCCTGATATTGCAAGGACTGACCATTACCACAGCCTATCTCCAACATCTTTTTTCCAGAGACATCGCCAAAAAGTTGGCATTTTTCTTCTGAGACAAAAGCTCCATACAAAGGAAGTACGATGGCTCTTAAAAATTCATTCCCTTTGGTATCCCAATAGAAGCTATTTGTTTCATAAACGCTCTGCTTGTTGATCTTGATGACCTCCTCTAAATTTTGTTCCAGGGCCGAAGGCAACATGGTTGAAGCATGAGTATAGAGTTATAAATTGTCAGCGTCCCTTTGAAATACATAAACATACTCCTTATACCACTTTCTATTCTGATTCATATGAGCTTGATGATATCGACTATGGTCCGCGATATGCCATATTCCCCAACGAAGGGTTGCTTGCTTTTCATTTCCATGTCCAAATGTCACTACTTTATCAAGATCAGAATCCGTTAGTTGTGTACATGTATCTTCCAACATATTCATTACAACTTCGTAGTTTGCCAAAAGTGTGGTTATCGATTTCCCCTGAATCATTGGAAGCTTGTTATTCTCATCTAACATGGGACCATATTGCTCGATTAAAGCATTGGAAAGTGGTTCTCCCATAAGCCTGTAAACCCAGTTCAGGTCAACATACGTGAGATGTTTGATTAACTGCGCTGTACTATTAAAGTTGCTATTTGGACCCTTATAATCTGCTTCTTCTTGCGACATCCCTTCGGTTATCAGTTTTAATCGCTGGTTGTTTTCTTTGACAGCTGAAAATAACATGCCTACAATGGGTGACATCTTTGCCTCACCTTTTAAATCGTAAAGCATACTGGAACCCTCCGTGTAAGTTAGAATCATCCGATAAGGTTTAGTTGTTGATGTTAGATCTAGAAATAAATAAATTAATTATGCTTTTTCATAAGAAATTGATTAAGTTTATCTAGGTTATCCGTTCGAAATAATTCTTTTTCTGTATCGAAAACGATGTACTCTGGTAAATCCTTTATGTTAAACATTTGTAATTCTTCATCACTTGGAGTTCCAGTCTCATAATACCCTGTTATCTTTTCAATATTTTGGTCAAACACTTGTTGAAATTCAAGAAATTGTTTGGCAGTGGTTCCAAATGCTGCAACGTAATATTTCCCTTCTACGTTAGAATACATAAAAGATGGTTTAGATAAAGGAAGAGTTTCAACTTTACCAGCGTTACAGCCTGAAAGAATAATGATGACTGCCATAATTAAAAAAATTACTTTCATGGGGTTCCTCCTAAAGGCGCATTGCATTTCTTCAATTTTACTCTGCATAACTTTACCTCTAAATAACGACTCGAGCCGGCCTTAGGTTACTCCTATCTTAAGCAGGCTCGTGTGTAGTCTGAACCATATTCCATAATTATACATTAGGCAACCAAGGGCGTCAGCCACAAGCGCTTACTCTTCGGAACTGAGCAGATCCTGCAAAACTTCGATCATACTCCCGAACGAGGCTCCTTCTAAATTGCTGAGCATGATAACTGCTGTCCCCTGTGACATGTCTCGCCAAATCATAGAGGAGAAACCATTGATTGCCCCACCATGAGTATATACCGTCCGTTTTTGATCAGGTATCCCCCATCCCATTGCATACTTTGCAAAATTCGGCGTTCGCATCGCTTCCCAAGAAGCATCACCGATGATCTTTCCAGTCTCAAGCCCCTGAATCCACTTATAAAGATCCTCAACGGTGGAGTAGACTCCACCGGCAGCATAAGCAACAGTCACATCTATTGGATCTGCTTGCACCAATTCATCATCTATATTTCTAAAGTAACCGACGGCAACATTTGAGCTGAAATTACTTTTATCTAGATAGCCTGTTCGTTCCATACCAAGAGGCTTGAATATGTGTTTGTTCAAATAATCACCATAAGATTCACCGCTGACCTTTTCTATTATGGCTCCCAGGAGAACATAGCCCGAGTTGCTGTAGGCGAACTGACTGCCTGGCTCAAACTCAAGCGGCTTGTCCATGAATTTGGCTACGAGATCGTCAACGCTCACGGGTATGTCCATGGTAGTTATAAAATCCGTAAACCCGGTATAATCGGGAATTCCGGATGTGTGGGTTAACAACTGATAGAGGGTTACTTTATCATTCGGATAATCCTTCTTGTAGGTCTGTACGGGATCATCGATGTTGAGCTTACCGGATTCTTGCAATTGTAAGATAGCTGCAGCGGTAAATGCTTTGGTGAGGGAGCCGATTTGATAGATTGTATCTGGTCCGTTCGGTTGTTTGCTCAGGTTATCGGCTATGCCGTATCCCTTGGCGGTTTGAATTTTATTATCCTTGACGAGCATTACGGATCCTGAAAATTTCATGTTGGTCATAAACTGATCAAGCTTTTGTTCCATATTATCGTTTTGTTCAACTGGGCTAGCTTGTGATAGCCTGTTTTGCTCACTATTGTTGTTTTGTGTAGTTAAGCTTTCTTGAGGTAGCGATGTATTCGCATTTTTTTCTGAACATGACGCAATTACAAAAACTAAGCTGAAGATAACCATGAGTTTGAAATAATAAGGCAAGCTTATTCCCCCAATCTTTTTCAACTAACGTTCACGGCAATTAACTCGTAGTTCCATTCCTAAACGTGTTGGGGCCTTCTTTAATATACAAACAACAATAAGTGAGTTCTTTCGCAACTTGCCGCGATCGGTTAGCCTGTGTGGAAGTGTCCGGCTTATTCTAGCTCCGTACCAGACGGGGCGAATGACCGATGCGTGAATATGCTGTTATGCAAAGACTCTGGCTTCCTCGATTAATTTTCAATTACTCCTCCCCTATAGTGGCTCATATCGCCATGTAGAATGATTGAATGGTTATCTTCATTAATTTCTATCTGACATAAACAGGTTGGATGAATATATGGTGGTTCCCAAATACTTTTTAAATCACGTTGTTCAAAATAAGCCATCAATAATTTAATAACCACAGTATGAGTAACTACTAAAATAGACTCACCTTGATTCTTACTCATAATTTCATGAAGCTTATTTACCGCCCGCTCATATACCTGTTGAAACGTCTCGCTTTCTTCGACTTGAAATGCTTCTGGATCACTCCAAAAATAATTAAACTGAAGGGCATTACTGCTCTTTGCTTCTTCCTGAGTAATACCTTCCCATATCCCAAGATTTATCTCCTTAAACGCGTCATATCGTTCAATAGGTATCTCTCGTTGACCTCTAATTATTTCTGCAGTATTAATTGCTCTTAGACTTGTGCTTGAGTAAATTTGATCTATTTTATGATCTTGGAGAGATTCTCCGAGCCATGTTGCTTGCCTAACTCCAAGTTCTGTTAGTGGCGAATCATTATGCCCTTGAAAACGTTTCTGAATGTTCCATTCTGTTTGTCCATGTCTTGTTATATAAATTGTTGTGATATCCTTCATATAAGTCCCGTTCTCCTTTATATAGATTTTAAAGGGCTTTCCCATAACGTTTTTGTATTCACGAGGTCCAACCGTCTTAAGGCTTCGCAGGAGCCTGCCGCGATGCGCTTAGTTAGTACGGATGTGTCCTGAGGCAATCCCTTCTCCGATTCCCCCCTCTGGAACCGAGCCAGTCTATCTGTTGAAGCGTGAGCTCATTGTTATATGATGTCAGTGCCCTCTTCGAAGTCTAACAAGATTCGGCTGATCGTACCCGTTAACACATTGAGAAAGTATAATTGCTTTTTAACTGACTTTTTTAGTAAAACAGTACGATAATTTATCATAACCTTTGGACTCATAAAATTCATGCGCATTTGTTCGTTGAAATCCACAATTTAATATAAGGTAAGAGAGTTCTTTCTCTGATGCATAACTTTCTGCATGGTTAAGAAGTCTAGCTCCAATCCCTTTTTGTTGAAAACCTTTTTGTACAACAAGACCATTAATTTTCAAGTATCCTACTTCGTATTCCAATGCCATTGTTTGTACCATCGTAATACAACCTACTACCTTGTTTTCAAACAATGCAACGAATGTTTTGTAATTTTCATCTTTATTCAATCTTCAAACCGTTCATATATATTTTCAGCAGTGACAGTATGACTACCTAGGTCATTATTCCATAACAATACTACGTCAGGATAATCAGTTTCTTGAATTTCACGAATTTCAATATCCATATGCCACCTCCGATAATATGAATAATCCTTACTTCGTCAGAAATCCAACGAACTTTTAATGAAACCTACCATTAAACTACACATTAGTTAAAACAAGTAGAATTAAATGCTTTTGTTTTTTCTGTTCATTGTGCTGAGCTTAAGGAAGCAATGCAACCGGGTCCGACGAACTTAGCCACGCAGGGTTACCTGCTTGGAGTTACTTCTTCAAAATGCCTCGAACTGACCAAGGGGAAAACGCCCAGCAGTGTCGATTCTGGTGGTTTCTTCAATTTCATTTCACTTGCTTTGCCATTAATATATCTGGTTTACCAATCCCGTTTGCATCTGGGATAATTCCAATAATGATGAATCCCAATTTCAGATAAAAATTAATTGGATGAGCTTCACTATAGAAATTCTCGATAAACGAAGGAAGCTCACTGTATAGGTTTTGGTTAGAAACATTAGTTTGATTGTTTTCATCATCCGAACCAAGTAATATTGTTACTCCACCACGTTGTGCAACTTGCTTCTCAAAATCATTAACAAGCATTTTCCCAAAACCATTTCTTCTATATGCTTTATTAATTACTAGAGGATGTATTTCCCAAACATTTCCGTTGTACTGGCTTTGACCACCAATCCATCCAATGACAACACCCTTATCATTCATTAATACACGACTTATTCTATTTTCTTGTAGTGATTCAATAACTTCATTAATTGCCAATTCCAATGTGCCCCAAGCTTCAAAACTTTCATGTAATAGAGTTGCTGTTTGATTAATTTTATTTTTATCATCTTTCAAAAGATCAATAATTTTCATATGTACTACTCTCCCCTTATTATGTTAATAAACTGCACCAGTTTCATATATCGTTATTGTATTTCACGACGTCTCACCGACTTAATGCTGCCAGGAGCCGGCTCGGTGCGGTTAGGTTCACAGAGTTGTCCGTCTGGATCAGCTTCCTCGAAAATGCTCGGGCAGACATGAGGGCTGACTGTTTAGACACCTGGATATGGTGTTTTATTTTACGTAAATCTATACTATGAATTAGCTATAAGCTCCTTCGTTAAGTTAAACTCATAACGACATTCATAATAATAACTTTTGAGTTTATAGCCCCCTGCTTTAAATACAGGCTTATGTTGATACCACACTATGATTAACGTTCCTTCAAATAGGCATCTACGAAGGATATATACTATTCTGTTAAAGAAAGCACTTCTATTTTGAGAAAGTTTATGAAGTGTTTCAGATTGAAACTGAAC
The DNA here is from genome assembly GCF_018403225.1 of Paenibacillus sp. J23TS9. Classification (NCBI taxonomy): domain Bacteria; kingdom Bacillati; phylum Bacillota; class Bacilli; order Caryophanales; family Paenibacillaceae; genus Paenibacillus; species Paenibacillus sp. J23TS9. Next base: position 187,683 of record NZ_BOSG01000004.1, read on the forward strand.
ATGTTTCCCCTCGTCGCACAAAATCTGATCGCATAAATCTATTAATACTTTTGACTTTGTAGATTTTTGCAAGGCTTTATAGTATATCTTCGCGATGATTTCAGCAGTTACTAGAACTATAATTGATTGTTCTAAACTCGCATTTCGACGAAATCTTCTAAATATATTATCTACCCAATGTTTACGAAGGGGAGGAATCCCTTGCGCCCTCATAAATCTACCAAGATCTCTAGCATGCCTCTGTTCTTCTTTTATAAATTCTATAAGTGCTAAATAGTAATCCTCATCTTTTGTCTTTTGTACATATTCTTGTGCGCGTTTAATTAGATGTTTACCTTCAGAATTCTCTCCTAATTGAAACTGTTGAATCGATTTTATTACTGTTTCTCTTTCTTTTGTTGTTAATTTGTAGTTGTCATCCCAATGAATATATTTGAGGTTTTGATTATTACTTGCAAAGTATTGTACCCATTTCGAAGTGTTTTTCATTGTTTTCTCCTAAAATGTATTAGGTTTATGTCATATAACGTATCCGTATTTCTGAACCCGAGAGACTTAAAGAAGTGTATGCGACTGGGTCCGATGGACTTAGCCTCGCAGGGTTGTCTGCCTGAATCCACTTCATCGAAAGCCCTCGGACAGACCAAGGAGCGTCAACGGCGCAGCTGGAATACTGTGTTAACTGAAGTCAACGACCTCTTCGAAGTACCCCAGAAAGTGTCTTTCAACTTAGTTCTCTGAATTGCCTTCAAAACATCGTTCTTCAATCTGTATCCTCCAAAGTTTACTCAACTTTTTTTATCGCTTTTAAATGCTGAATATGTACTCCGATATGTCCTATACCAAGTATGATACCAAATGCAATCAGCCAAATAACTTCCCCATAAATGCCCAATAATAAAAAAGCCATAACAGGCAGACTCGCAAGAGGTACAGGAATCCCATAAAAACTACGATATAATTTTCCCTTTGTATGCTCATTAGTAAAATATCTAATCCAACAAATTTCATAAAAAATCATTAGTAAAAATGATGATATTAGCCACAAACTCCAAGCTGAAAACGTTGCAATGTTAAAATCATTAAAAATTAACACACTACCTGTACAGCCTACTTGTCCAACTCGTTCAAACCATATTAATACTTTATTTTCATGAGTTTTTTCACTATCAATTGGTTGACTCTTACTCCAAATGATATTTGGAATAAATAACATCAATAAATAAATCAGACCTACATATGAGAAGCCTAAATGTCCTAACATATAATATCTCCTCAACATATTACTAATTTTTATATTGTCACTTTTCATTTTATTTCACGTTTTGATACATTTTTTTCTTTGTGTTATTATATACGTAATAAAGACCAAGTGCTGCGAACACTTGGCCAGTACAATTGGCTTGGATGGTTTATTTCCTTCTAAGTCGCATAGGAACAAAACCCACCTCTGGCCTCAACCTTTGGGTGGGTTTTACTTTCTCTTGTTGTTATGATTAATGTATGTTAAAAGAACAAGAATGAACGTTCCAAAGAAGAACATGATCGTTAATGCATCTTTCATTTCCATGGCTTCACCTCCTTTCGAAGGAAAACCACGCCCACCCAAGATTCAACTGTAGTTATATTTTACCTTTATTCACATCTGCGTACAAGCGTTCTCAATTTTGTTTTTGTAATATATATCTTGCATCTATTTCATATAACGTTCCCATATTCACGACGCGAGCCGGAACCTTAAATAGCTCCTATCTTAGGTTGGCTCGTGTGTCGTCTGAGTTATCTCCCATGATTATAAGTAAATGCTTTTTATAAATCGTCACCTACTTATTTGTTACCGAGTTGTTCCGCCAAACCGATTAGAAGTCCTTCGATTCCTCGAATGTAGCAGAGCCTATACGAGTCCTCATACTGAACCACTTCGCCAACGAGCTGCGCACCATACTTAGTGAGTCTGGATACCATTTCGTCAATGTCTTGAACTGTAAACATGACGCGTAGATAACCGAGGGAGTTTACAGGAGCAGTCCGGTGATCTGATATAGTAGGTGGGGTCAGAAATTTCGAAAGCTCAAGTCGGCTGTGCCCATCTGGGGTAACCATCATAGCAATCTCTACGCACTGAGAACCTAGTCCGGTTACACGGCCAGCCCATTCACCTTCGACAGTAGCTCGACCTTCGAGCTTCAAGCCAATTTCCTCGAAGAAAGAGATTGCGTCTTCAAGGGATTCTACAACGATGCCGACATTGTCCATTCTTAGTAATTTGTTTTTTATCATCGTTTTATCTCCTCGTGTACAAATTTTACTACCTGATCATCTTCATTATTTTCCAAAGAATTATTATTAAATCTAAAACAAATGCTTTGTAACAATTGTTGACAACAATAAGAAGTCATAGTATTGGAAAATGTGAAATTGGGTTATAGCGTGAAGCTGGAACATATTGTTATCAGATGTCTTCGTCTCGTCTACCTGAAATATATTAGAAATCATCTTTAAATTCATTCATTACCCTCGTAACAAATTCTGTCTTCCCATCGGTATAAGCTTTGCGATTGTTTGTAAACTTATTGGAAAGTTCTCTCTTCAAATTCGCATACTCTGATACTAAAGAAGGATGCTTTCTTAATATTTCTCGAAATGTTATATGTCTTTTTAATTCTTCACTTTCTTTATTGCATACGTATAGATGATGTTCGTACTTCTCATTACCATCACTACCGTAAGGTACATATGCGTCCGTTCTTGCAAATGCTTCTCTGTTCTTAATTCCCAAATCACCTTCATGTACATATCCAAGTTCCTCAAGCTTTTTGATTACCCCTGGCAGGTACTCCATAGATTCAATTACTACATCAACATCAATGATTGGCTTGGCTGCAAGACTCGGGACCGATGTACTTCCAACATGTTCAATTCGTAATGCTAAACCATTAAGATTATTTGATAAAATTGATTCTATTACATTGAATGCTAGTGGCCATTCTTCATTGTATTCTTCAATAATTACTGGTTTTTGATTCTTCATTCAAATTCTCCTTGAAATTATTCACAAAGATAACGTTCTTGTATTCATGAAGCCGAGAGGCTTAAGGCACTAGTACTGACTATGATTTATTAAATGAGCAATTTCTTTAACTCTCTCCATTGTAATTCCTTCTCTTTGTTCAACCGCAAGTGGATGATTCGTTTGTTCTAATTCTATTAACGGGACAGCACCAACTTCTTGCGTATGTACCATTGTCTTTAACGATAATGTGGTTAATGGATATATTGAAAGTTCAGTCGAGAGCCATCCAAAATAAGGTTTTTCATGCTCCCTTCCTTCAACGTGCAATAATTCATTAGATTTCAAAAAATTCTCTTCACTAAGAGTAACCCAAACACTCCATATAAATTTCTCTTTATTATCAATTATTGGTATTTCAATATGTCCTCTAATAAAAAAATGTTGTTCATCAATTACACAAAAATCTCTAATTAATTCTGTTCTTTTCTCCTCTGGTACAGTGTAAAAATAATAGGGTGCTTCAATTCCGTAACATAAAGGAAGTTCATTGAATTCGTTGTTACAGTGGGGACATTTCATATTTTCTGCTCCTTATCATTTTCGCCGATTTCTTATAACGTTCCCGTATTCACTACGCTTGGCGAATGCCAAGTGTGTCCGGTTGCTTCCCGCTTCCGAATTCCCTCTGCCGGACCAAGGGCCTTATTGCCCGAAACGTGAATATTGCGATAGCTGAAGCACACTCCTTCCTGATTATACCATTAAACTCCTTTCTTCCTTCTAATCAATTCAGATATCTCTAAGACGATATCATCAATATTTCTATTTGCATTTATAATTAAATTTGAGTTAGCTTTTACTCTCTTTCCGATATCAATATACATGTCCTTGACTCCCTGATATAGGTAATCAAATAAAAAATGATCCAGCAAGTTTATTAAAACTTCTGAATCATTTCTTAAATATTGAATTAAATCATGTATCCTTCTACCAAGAGCTATTTCAGGCTCAATATCCAGGTAAATTACAAAATCAATTAGATGCTTCAATTCCTGTCGTTCTCTTCCAAATGGTTCTTCAACGATTATCAACGGGCTAGGCATTATGATCTGTACTTCTCCTTCCGTATGAATTATTCCGTATTCTTCCGCCCAACCATTTCTTTTAACTAATTCAATTGGTTGACCACTTATTAATTTTATTAGGTGGTTGTAAAGTAATGGAGTCGTAATATCATTGGGATCTCCTCCGTCTCTTAACCACGAGGCTAAATCATTTGGAAAATCCTTTCGTGATGCATAGTCATCAAAAAAAAGAGCTGCGCAATTAAATGTCCTTGATAAACGTGACACTACCGTACTTTTACCTGCTCCGGAGTAGCCGCTTACTGCAATAACCATGGTTTTCATTTAATAATCATCTCCTAAATAAAAATATGAGTCAGGACTCCATTGAAGAGTCCTGACTCATTTGCATTCATAATTCTTTCGGAAACATCGCGCTTCCTATTTAGTTTCTTTCAATCGTTACGATTTGCTCTTTCGCATCCCAATATCCTTGCGCACCAAGCGCTTTGGTAATGAAACGCATAGGTACGTAGGCGTATCCGTCAATATTTTGCACCGGCTGCGTCAGTGTTTCGCTTACTCCGTCGATGGACGCCTGCTTCGAACCTATTTTCAGAACGATTTTGGAACCCGTCAGGTCATCGGTCAGCGTCATTTGCTTCGTTGCCTGATCCCACAGCAGCTGGGCATCGAGCTCATCGGCTACATATTTCACCGGTACCATCATGATATTGTTCACGATTACCGGCTCATATCCGGCGTCATACAGCATGCTAGGATCTTCGTCTGTATACATTGTGAAGGACTTGCGGGTAATGTTCATATCATCCTTCAGCAAAAGATACAGGTCGGACTGACGATCCAGATGGCGCAGTACCTCGCCTGGTGTTGCATCAATCGGATTCACATCCCAGATTCCCTTCGAGCTGTCCACCGCATGAATGGTAACCGGCTCGTTGACTTTCCAGGTTTCCGATTCGGAATGAACCTTGACCTGTTTGATCGGCAGATCCTCACTAGCTGGAAGCTGCACGGTCAGATCCATGTTTTGCTTACGGATATTCAGTTTGCTATCGAGCAAGAAATCGAGAGAAAGCACGGTATTTTTACCCAGAATCTCGCTAAGCTCTGGCGTTTCTCCGAGCAGCTCATCTACATTCTTGTCGTAATCGGGAAGCAGCTCATCCAGCATGCCCATCAGCTCATCTACTGCATCATTAATGTTTTTCTCTTTCTCTGCAGCGTCTGGTGTAGCTGATGCTTCTTCCGGAGCTCCGGCATAAGCTTCAAAAATCGGATAATACGTGTCATACAAGCGGCTGATCAGCTGCTTCACGCCTTCTTTATCCTTGGATAGGCTCGTCAGGAAGCCTTTGGCCAAGCCCACAAGCTCATCTCCGCGGATGTCGATATGCAGCTTTTGCAGGGAGAGCGACTCTCCGTTCACTTTATCGGTTACGGGTGTAACTGAAATGGATGATGGGTTCGGCGTATGCTTGAGCAGGAATCCAAACACATCCTTGTACGTTTGAATCAGGCTTTCATTCGTCATATTTGGACCCACCAAACCAAGATCCAAGTTTTCGAGCTCAAGCGGAACGGACACGGGCTGCGTCATGCCAGCAACCGACAGAGTCAACGCCTTCTTGTCCATAGACAGATGGAATGGAAGCTTCTTGCCCTTAAACTGAACCGTTCCTTCCATCGACGCATTATTGGTATCCTGCATGATGGCCTGATCGATCGTCACGGAAAAAGAATTAAACATCTCGATGGCCTTCCGGTCCTCTTCCTTCAAATTACCGTCTGCGGGAACCAGCTGCAGGGACAGGGTCTGCTTGGACATGGATGACTTAACATCCAGCGTGCCGAGAGCTGCCTTACTCACATCCACGCCGCCAACAGCCTGACAGCCCGCGAGCAGCACCAAAAGCAGGGACAGCGCCGCGGCCAGTCCCAGTTTGAATCGCTTCATCATTATATTCCTCCTTATGTATTCATGATTAGTTCTACTACAATAGCTCACCCCGGAATTATTCCGATTAAATATAGTATGCCAGCGCCTGTCTGTTCATGTAAATACATTTTTTCATGAATTTGGTATCTTCTATCTCCAAACTTCATTCCCTATGTAAAAAGCCAACCCTTGCGCGACCTGCTGCAGACCGCCTTGAGTTGGCTTTATCTCGTTCCATATCCGTATGATTTAAACTATTGCCAGAGTCTTCGCCTAAAATCTCTTATGCCGAAGCCTCTACCTTTTTGCCCACGATAACGAGATCGCGCTCCATTCCATCCAGCTCAGCCACGCCCGGCAGGAAGCCCCAATCCTCAAAACCGTACTTCCGCAGCAGCCTTAAACTTGGATCATTGTGACCAAAGACAAAGCCGACCAAACGCTTAATTCCAAGACTCGGGCAGGCTTCAAAAGCCTTTTCCAGCAAAATACCGCCCACGCCCTTGCCACGGCAGGCTTCAGACACATAAATGCTGATTTCAGCTGTCCCGTTATAGGCAGCGCGTCCGTAAAAAGATTGAAAGCTCAACCAGGCTAACGTCTCTCCCTCCGACTTCATAACCCACAGCGGACGGTGATGGCTGTTATGCTCTTCAAACCAGCGCTGGCGGCTCTCCACAGTCACTGGGTCCAGATCCGCGGTTACCACTCGCCCGGCGACAGTCGTGTTATAAATGTCAACGATGGCGGGCAGATCTGCGGCCTGTGCATTTTCGATCGTATAGTTGTCCAGTTTCATGATGTATTCATTCCTCCTGCGGTATCCGATTGGTTTGTTTTTATTTTATAGGAAGAATGCCGGATGCGCTATCTGGAATCACGCTTCATTAAGTCCCACCTGCTCGCAGCTCCATTCCCACAGCCGCTTGGCATCCTCTTTGCTTTCTGCTTTGGACGAAAGTTTCTGCGGCTTCCTCTTGTAAAAATACTGCCCGCTGACCTTCGCAAGCTCCGATGCCGAAGCCAGATACACCGCCGTGTCTGCTCCCTGCTCAGGGGACAAAAAGAACGGCTTCAGCATCGCCAGTACCGTTTTGCCAAAACCGGTGTCGCGGTTCACCCCGATTTGTGTGCCTACAGCCCCCGGATGAACGCAGTTCGCGGTTACATTCGTGCCTGTTAGGCGCGAAGCCAACTCCTTCGTGAACAGAATATTCGCCAGTTTGGACTGTGCATACGCTTTGGCCGGATTGAATCCACGCTTCAGGAATAGATCGTCGAAGTGGATTTTTCCAGCCTTATAGGCACCGGAAGCCACCGTCACCACTCTTCCTTGACTGGAAGCCCGCAAAGTATCAAGCAGCAGATTCGTCAGCAGAAAATGGCCCAGATGATTCACACCCAGATCCATTTCGAAACCGTCAGCCGTCTCCTGGCGTTTGATCATAACCACACCAGCATTGTTGAGCAGCACATCCAGTTTTTCATACCGGTCTGTAAAAGCCGCTGCAAACGCCCGAATGCTGGACAACCTGCCTAAATCGCAAAGCATTAGATGAATCCGTTCCGAGCCGCTTTGCCGGATGGCCTCTGCCAGAGCGGCCTGTCCCCGTTGTTCACTGCGGCACACCATCACGACTTCTGCTCCCTGCTTGGCAAGCGCTACCGTAGAAGCCAGCCCCATGCCCGAATTCGCTCCGGTCACTAACACAACCTTATCCATCGGTTTTCCTCCTGTCCAGAATTTTGCATATGTTATGCCGGCATCCCTATGATCATGATACGGTCCATAGTTATTCTTAATTGTAATTAAACATTACAGAGTCCGGAAATCAATCGTTTTATTTCCATGTCCAGCTTCATGTTTTCTCAGCGAATTTTAATCTCCTCCCATTATGATAGCTTTGACTAAGCCTATTTGATATGAGGAGGAAACCGAATGAGTACGCCGCTGCATCCCCTGATCGTCCATTTTCCAATCGCGTTATTATTTCTGGCAGCTATTGTACAGATCCTTGCCCTATGGCGACCACGGCTGTTTGACTGGCCTGCAAACGCCCTGTTGGGGCTGGGATTCATCAGCGGTATCGCAGCCTATATGACGGGTGATGGCGGAGAAGATTATGCCAAGACCGTATTCGGTGCAACTGGAGCCATGATTCACAAACACGAAAATATCGCTTTCTTTACCCTCGTGGTCTTTGGAGTCCTGCTTGCTATAAAAGTGCTGGTTCGGCTGCCTTGGATAAAGAAACATTTTGCAGCAGGGATTCGCTGGATTGCACCACTACTGCTGATCATTTCCTTAGCCGGGCTTATACTCATTTATTATACCGGTCATTATGGTGGAGAGATCGTCTATCACAGCAGCATTGGACAATAGGACATGTTTAAGAACGCTAAATCCCGCAGGGCATGATTCACGCGGCATTAGAACCCTATTTCCGACGAGCTCAAACGTTGCCCCACCTCATTTGTACACTAAACACCTGTCTGCATTAAATGCACACCGGTGTTTTTTTATTTTTCCAGTCCGCAGCATTATAATAAGAAGGAACTTAATCCCAAAGGAGGTGCACCGGATTATCATCCGGAAATATATGAAACTTGGACAACGAATCGCTTCTATAGAATTGTTTGCGCAGCCTGGCTCTGCCGAGCCTGCATATCAGCCTGTACTGCTGTGGGATGAGAACGGGGCAACGCTGGTGGACACCGGCAATATCGGACAAATGGACCAAATCACGAAAGCCGTGCAGGATATCGGACTTCAGCTTTCGGATATCAAACGGATTATTGTGACGCATCAGGATATTGACCATATCGGCAATCTGGCCGCATTAACGGCGGCATACCCGGACATCGAGGTCTGGGCGCATGCCGACGATATTCCCTACATCACCGGAGAGAAGCGTATGATTAAAATGACAGATGAAAGGCTCTCTCAAATGCCTGAAGCTGCCCGGACAGCGCTTCACTCTTTTTTTAACCAGCTGCCTTCCATTCGCATCAACCGCGTAATCAAGGACGGCGAAATGCTTGAAATTCATGGGGGAATGCGCGTCATCCATACGCCAGGGCATACACCCGGTCACATCTGCCTGTACCTGCCCCAGGAAAAGCTGCTGCTGGCTGCGGACGAACTTCGTGTCGTTGACGGCGAGCTGGTCGGTCCGGCGGAAGCTTTTACACCAGATATGCAAGAAGCCGTACGGAGCCTGCATAAACTAACGGATCTGCCGCTGGAAAAAGTGTTCTGCTACCACGGCGGTTTATATGTTCATGAAACCTCCGCGCGCATTGCCGAGCTCATTCACATTCTTGAACAGGCTTAAGATAAACTTTTAAATGACATTCAGGCTCACAGAGCTGGAGTGCTATAATACATGTATGAACGAGAGACCCTTGCTGAGAAAGGAAGACCTGAATATGAGTATCCGTATGGAACAATTGGAACAATCCATAAATGAAAAGGGACTGGACAGCCTGCTCGTTACCGATCCCAAGCATGTGTATTATTTAACCGGATTTGCGAGCAATCCGCATGAACGTTTTCTCGGCCTGCTGCTGATCCGCGGCGAAGAGCCGCTTCTGATCGTGCCCGCACTGGACGCCGAGGCTGCCGCGGCCGCATCCAGCGTACAAAAGATCGTAACCCACAGCGATACGGATAATCCGTACCTGCTGCTGCAGCAGCAGTTTAAGGGAAGCATCGGGACCCTCGGCATTGAAAAAGAGCAGCTGACCGTGGCGCGTTATGAGGAGCTCGTGGAATCTGTACCGGCTAAGCAGTACGCCGATATCGGACCGCTGCTCCGCAGCATGCGTGTCAATAAATCTCCGGAAGAGATCAAACGCATGAAGCATGCGATGGAGCTCATCGAGGAAGTGCTGCGTCAAGGGCTGAAAAGCGTAAAGGTAGGCGTAACCGAAATTGAAATCGTGGCCGAGCTGGAATATTTAATGAAGAAACTCGGTGCGCAGGGTCCCTCCTTCGATACGATGGTATTGTCCGGACCTAAAACCGCGCTGCCGCACGGCACGCCGGGTGACCGCAAGATCCAGCATGGTGATCTGCTGATGTTCGACATGGGGGTATATGCGGATGGCTATGCCTCCGATATCACCCGCACCTTTGCGGTGGGTGAGATTTCACCTGAACAGAAGAACATTTACAACGCCGTACTGGAAGCCAATCTGCAGGGTATTCAGGCCATCAAGCCTGGCGTAACGCTTGCCTCGGTCGACCAAGCAGCCCGAGCTGCCATCGAAAAAGCCGGCTATGGCCCTTATTTCCTTCACCGCCTGGGTCATGGACTCGGCATGGACGTGCATGAATATCCTTCCGTTCACGGCAACAATACCGACCTGGTTCAGCCGGGCATGGTATTTACCGTCGAGCCGGGGGTCTATGTGGCGGGACTTGGCGGCGTACGGATCGAGGACGATATTTTCGTAACGGAAAACGGTGTCGAGGTGTTGACCTCCTACCCGAAAGATCTGATACCCCTCGAAGGCTGATGGTCGTATTGACTGCCTAAACCATCAAAAAACCGGAAGCTTCATCCCGTACGGGGATGCTGCCTCCGGTTTTTTATTTCAATCTTATGATGAATGAATCAAAGCATCTATTCCTTATCCTCATCGGCAAATTTGAAGTCGCGTGCAATGTATAGGAACGGTGTACCTACAGCCGTGAGCACGAATTTGATAATATACGTCGTCACGAAAACTTCCATCCAGATGGTCAAAGTAAAACCTTCTCTTCCCGCAAAAGCGATGAGGCAAAAAATGAGCGTATCCACCAGCGAGCTGATCATCGTACTGCCGTTGTTTCGGATCCAGAACTGATTACGTTTGCCGTAGAACTTTCGGATCCAGGTGTACAGCTTCACATCCAGGAACTGACTGACAAAATATGCGGTCAGACTTCCCAGCGCAAGCCGCGGCATCAGGCCGAATATATTCTGCAATGCCTTCTGAATCTCATCATCACTTCCGCCCAGCGGCGAGAAGTAAAGAGCCATTTGCATGAGCACCGTGGTCATGATCAGTGTAAAAAAACCGAACCAGACTGCCTTCTGCGCTTCCTTCCTGCCGTATTTCTCGTTCAGCAGGTCGCTTGTCATATACAGGCTGACATACATCGTATTGCCGAGTGTCATGGCGATGCCGAAAATATCAATGGTTTTGGTTACCTGAATGTTAGCAACAACGGTCGCCACCCCGATCCAGGCATACAACCCCTTTTTGCCGAACAGACGGTAACACAGCAAATACAGTGAAAAATTCACGAGTACGTAAACGATACCCCATAGTAAATTGAACATGATGACTTCCTCCTAGTTTTGATTACGCGGGATGGTTACGAACCGCGGTGTCCAAGACAGGCCTTTGCCGCTTGAAAAACATGATCTAATGTAACATAATCTCTTTCCTGTGGCTACGATTTTTTTCGTAATTACATATATTCCAATTAATAAGCTGCTGAACAGGAAAAGAGCCCCGGCGTCCTGCCGGGGCTCTGCTTACTATCTTTTATGGAAGAAAGCTTCCTGTCTTATTCAATTCTTCTTAGGCTTGAACGGCATTATCCAGATCCACATTGTTATTGAAGACATCATGGTCGTTTTCTTTCAAAACCTTACTGGATACAAGCCCTGCCACCATCGAGTCGTTGACGTTCAGCGCCGTACGGCCCATATCGATCAGCGGTTCAACCGAGATCAGGAGACCGGCAAGTGCTACCGGAAGGTTCATCGTAGATAGTACGATCAGGGAAGCGAATGTCGCCCCGCCGCCTACACCGGCTACTCCGAAGGAACTGATAACCACGATCAGGATCAGCTTCACGATAAAGCCCCAGCTCAGTGGATCAATACCAACCGTTGGTGCGATCATGCAGGCAAGCATAGCCGGATAAATACCCGCGCAGCCGTTCTGTCCGATCGTAGCGCCGAAGGTAGCTGACAAGTTGGCAATCCCTTCGGATACGCCAAGCTTCTTCGTTTGCGTCTCCACGTTCAGCGGGATCGTTGCCGCACTGGAACGGGAAGTGAACGCAAAGGTCAGAGTAGGGAATACTTTTCTCACATATTGGATCGGATTGAATCCGAAGAGAGCAATGATAATCAAATGAATGATAAACATAACAATCAAGGCAACGTACGATGCACCCACGAATTTGATCAGCTTCAGGATCTCATCGACATTGGTGGTCGCCACCGTCTTCGTGATCAAGGCCAGGATACCGTATGGCGTCAGCCTCAACACGAGCGTAACGATCCTGAGCACAACGGCGTAGACCGCTTCGACCAATTTACGGAAGGTTGCAGCCTGTTCAGGTTTCTTGCGGTCAATGCCAAGTACGGCAACGCCAATGAATGCGGAGAAAATAACGACAGCCAGCGTGGAAGAACGACGCGCACCTGTCATATCCGCAAACGGATTGGTCGGCACAAATTCCAGAATCTGCTGCGGAATCGTTTTGTCCTGAACATCACCGAGCTTCTGCTCCAGCTTTTGTCCTTGCTGTGTTTCACGGTCGCCCGCTTTGATATCAATGGCTTTCAGGTTAAAGCTGATGCTGGTCGCGATACTGACTGCAGCAGCGATGGCTACAGTAATCAGCAGTACGGCGATAATCGATGCACTCATTTTGCCGAGATTCTGTCTGCCCTTCAAGTTCATGATCGCGGAAATGATCGAAACCATAATCAGTGGAATAACCACCATTTGCAGCAGGCCGACATAACCGTAGCCCGCCAAGTTGAACCAGTCCGTTGACTTGGTAATGACGGCGGAATCAACGCCGAAGATCAACTGCAAAATAACGCCAAACACGACGCCGAGTCCAAGTCCGGCAAAAACGCGTTTCGTGAACGATACATGCTTTTTCTGCATCCAGAGCAGCAAACCGATGAGAGCCAGCATGACGATCACATTGACAATAACCCATAATGTATTCATGTTCTTTTTTGCACCCCTTTATTGTAAGGCTTGTGCAGATCATCCAGCCGCAGCCGATCGGATGTCCGCATGACCTGATTTAAAATTATGTTGCCGGAAGTGAGTTTAATCCTTGGAAATAGTCAAGCTTCACATGTCGGTTGTGAAACTGTCTTTCCAGAAAAGCTTCCGCTACACGCGGATTGTCTTGTGAAAATATGTCGAAATAAGTTTTTTTTCATATTAGCATAATTCATACTATTTGGATAGGATTAATTTTATGAGTATATTTTTGGAATAAAATTGAATAACAAACGAAAAACCCATACATTCCGAATCTAAAAAAAGAAGCCATCCCTTGAATCACTTCTGGATGGCTTCTATTCACTTTGTACCCGTTTTTATGAAATTATAACCTATTCAATGCGCATTTCGAGCAGCTTATAAATTTCTTCCAACCGTAGATGCTGCCGTACGGATGCTGCCACACGGTCAAATTCCTTCTCCTTCAGCTCTTTGACCGAGAAGGTGCTTTCTTCCTGAGGCATTCCTTTGGCCTCCCGAATAGCATTAAGCCAGCCTCTGCGGAACTCATCATTATGAAAAACACCATGTAAATACGTTCCCCATACACGCCCGTCTTCTGCTCCGCAGCCCTCCGCCTTGAGCTCGCCGCCAGCCTCCTGAATCTGAAACAACGAAGATACGCTAGCTCCCGCATCATCAAGTACTTTCGTACTTCCCATATGAATCTCATAGCCTTCTACAGGCACAGAAATGCTGCGATCCAAGCCTTCCAGACTTAACGGAGACTCCGTCAACAGTGTACCGCTGACGCGGACCGTTCTCTTCTCCTCGGCAAAAATCGTCGTGAGCGGGAGGTACCCAAGGCCCTCAACTTCCTCCGTATCAGAGCTCTCGAGTCCATGAGGATCACTGAGCCTTCGGCCAAGCATCTGGTATCCGCCGCAAATACCGATCAGCTGGGTTCCGCCGGTCTGCATCGTATGCGCGATCGCTGTCTCGAACCCTTGATTCCTGATGTACGCAAGATCTCCGATCGTACTTTTTGTACCGGGTAAAATGATCACATCCGGATTCCCAAGCTCTGCCGATCTGCTCACGAAACGTACAGAAACACCTGGCTCCTCCAGCAGCGGATCCACATCCGTAAAGTTCGAGATACGCGGGCTACGGATTACGGCAATATCGATAACATCGGATTCTGCCGTTTGTCCAATCCCTGTCCGGTTGTCCAAAACCACGGAGTCCTCCGCTTCGAGGCGGATATCATGGATGTACGGCAGTACACCCAGAACCGGAATGCCTGTCCGCTGCTCAAGCCAGTCCAGCCCCGGCTGCAGCAGTGACAAATCCCCGCGGAATTTATTGATAATGAATCCCTTCACTCGCTCACGCTCATGCGGCTCCAGAAGCTCTAGGGTGCCTACCAGAAAAGCGAATACGCCGCCGCGGTCGATGTCCGCCACCAGCACAACGGGTGCATCCGCCCAGCCGGCCAGATTCATGTTGACGATATCCCTGTCCTTCAGGTTGATTTCCGCGGGACTTCCCGCGCCTTCCATCACGACAATATCGTATTCGGAGCGAAGCCGTTCGAGCGCTGCCATCACCGTATCCTTGGCTGTTGGAAGATACTTGCTGCGGTAATCCGCTGCACTCATATTCGCCAGAGGACGCCCGTGAACCACGATCTGGGAATGCATATCATGCGTTGGCTTGATCAGGATGGGGTTCATATCGGTGGTTGCTTCAATTCCGCAAGCTTCCGCCTGCATGCCCTGAGCACGTCCTATCTCTTTACCGTCAGCCGTGACATAGGAATTCAGCGCCATATTTTGTGATTTGAAGGGAGCCGTCCGGAAGCCGTCCTGCATGAAGATACGGCAAAGCGCGGCTGTAATGACGCTTTTGCCTACATCCGAGGCCGTTCCCTGAAGCATCAGCACAGCCGCGCTTCCGGCGCCCCTATGTTCTGTCTTTTTCATGATGGCTGTTCCTCCTCTACTTACAAGCGATATTGAATGATTACAAGAACGAGCAGAAGTACAGTTTCGATTCCCTCATTCAGTGCGCCGTAGGTGTCTCCGGTCAGGCCGCCGAGCTTTCTGGTCATCCGCCGTGCAGCCCATGTTCCCGCAGCCCATGCTGCTACTGGAAGCATCAGCCAGGACAAGCCGGCCTGAAGGAATGTAAAATCCCCGATTCCACACAATGGAAATAAGGCGGCTATAATGCCGGTCAAAAGCGCTGCACCCGGTACGGCCAGTAAGCTGTGTCGCTTCTCCATACCGTTAAAGTTCTTTCCGGCCAGCCCTTCTTTGCCCCGTGCCATCGGCCAGGATGCCATCGCATGAACCATGAACCAACGGCTCCATACGGGTGGCAGTAGAATCATCAAGGGAGGCCAGCCGCCGGTCAGCAGAGAATAAATCAGCGATGTCTTGAGCAGCAGGAGCAGCACGCAGGCGAGCACCCCCATTGCACCGACACGACTGTCCTTCATAATCTCCAGCATCTGCTCACGCGATCTATAGCTCAGCAGTCCATCCGCGGTATCCATCCAGCCGTCCAGATGCAACCCGCCTGTCAGGGCGACCCACAGCGCAAGAATCAGTACCGCCGCAGGCAACGGCGGCAGCAGGTAAGATGCTGCCGCTGCGAAGCACCAAACAACCGCGCCAATCGCAGCACCAACCAACGGGTAGAAACGCGTGCTTTGCCGGAAAAGCTCCGGCGTATAATCCAGCTGCGCTTTCACGGGAAATCGGGATAGAAATTGAAAAGCGGCTGCCAGCGCCTGCGTTCCCTTGTTCATAGCCGGTACTCCCTGCTCTTCAGCTCCACCGATATGCCGACGGTCACGAGAAACACCTGGTCGCATACGCGTGCCACCAATTGATTCAATATACCTGCGTAATCCCTGAACAACCTGCCGAGAGCATACTCCGGCACAATACCGTCTCCGACCTCGTTAGTCACGAGTACAAGGGGTCCCGGGTAAGCCTTGATCTGCTCCACCAGGGTATCGACTTCTTCACGAATACGAAGCTCCATGTCTTGCTGCCCTTCAACCGCTAAAATTACATTGGACAGCCACAAGGTCAGACAGTCCACCAGCACTGCTGGTGCTTCCGACCCCGAATGCCAGGACTGAAGCAATTCAGAGAGATGCAGCGGTTCTTCTACCGTTCGCCAGGTAAAGTCGGTCTGATTCCGCTGCTCCTGATGCAGGGCGATCCGTTCCTTCATCTCCTGATCAAAGGCCTGGGCTGTCGCCACATATACCGCCTGATCCGTATGCGCCATGATCCACCGCTCCGCAAAGGAGCTTTTTCCGCTCCTTGCTCCGCCTGTCACCAGAATACTCATAGCTGCTCCGGTGCTTCGCTTCCGGAAATCCCTGCGCTCTCGAAGGTAGCCATTTCGCTGACGATTCGGCAAGCCGCATCAATCAGCGTCAGTCCGAGCACCCCGCCGGTTCCCTCACCAATGCGCATATCCAGATCCAGTCCCGGGCGCAGATCCAGCGCCTGCAGCAGCAAACGATGTCCCTGCTCATGAGAAGCATGGGATGCCACCATAAACGCGGCAGCTTCCGGAGACATAGCCCGTGCCAGAAGTGCTGCTGCACTAGAAATAAACCCGTCAATAACGACGGGGCATCGGTTTGCTGCGGCACCCAGGATAACTCCTGTCAGGCCGCCGATTTCGAGTCCTCCAACCTTGGACAGTACGTCGATAGGATCTGCCGCATCCGGCGCATTGAGATTTAGCGATTTTTCAATCACGGTAATTTTATGCTTCAGGCGCTCATCATCGAGTCCTGTACCGCGTCCGGCTGCTTCGCTGGGCTTCGTATTAGTCAGGGCGCACATCACCGCCGCGCTGGCCGTCGTATTGCCAATGCCCATTTCCCCGGTTACAAAAATACGAACGCCGCGCTGTACCGCTTCCTCCACAACCCGGATGCCGGTCTCAATGGAGCTTTCTGCTTCCTCACGCGTCATTGCTGGTCCTTTGGCCATATTGGCTGTTCCGAAACGAACCTTGCGGGAGACCAGATTCGGATGCGAAATATCATTATTTACGCCGATATCCACACACACCACTTCAGCTCCGGCTTGTCTTGCCAGCACATTGACCGCCGCACCGCCGGACAGGAAGTTAAAGATCATTTGCGTTGTGACTTCCTGTGGAAATGCACTGATCCCTTCTTCACATACACCGTGGTCTGCAGCCATGACGATAACTTCCCTTTTCTCAAAGGAAGGCTTGATTTCTCCCGTTATTCCTGCCATCTGCACAGCGAGTGATTCCAGCTTCCCAAGGGCACCGGGAGGAACCGTCAAATTACTGATATGTGCTGCTTCCGCGCGGGAAGCCTCAATGTCGAGACCCGTGATCCCTTTAACATATTGTTCTAAAAATGAGTTCATATGTTTTCCTCCCAAGTTCAATCATTTCATTATATATCTACGGAATATCTACGGAGTCTGTCTGGATAAAAGCACCTGCGGCACACCGCTTGCGGGATGGGCAACGACGACAGGCTCCACCTCATAGACGGATCGGATGCGATCCGCCGTCAGCATTTCCTCAGGTGTACCCATGCCAACCTCTCTTCCGTCACGCAGAACAAGCAGCTTGTCGCAATATAACGCAGCCAAATTGAGATCATGCAGTACGGCAATAACGGTTATTCCCGTTTCTCTCCGCCAGTTGGCCACCAGCTCCATGAACTGCTGTTGATATCGGATATCGAGAAAGGTTGTCGGTTCATCAAGCAGCAGAATTTGCGGTTCCTGGGCCATTACCTGTCCCAAAGCCACACGCTGCCGTTGTCCGCCGCTCAACTCATCAAGCGGGCGTTCCGCAAGCTCATGCAGCTCCAGCTTATCCATAATGCCTTCGAGGAGTGAATCCACATCTTCCTTGGAGTCGCGTCCAAGCCAGTCCAGATACGGATAACGCCCCATCTCAAGCACTTCTCTCACGGGATAATGAACGGGTGCGATTCCTTCCTGCTGAAGCACGGCCATCATCCGCGAGAGCTGCTTGCGGCTAAAGTCTGCGACATTCCTGCCGCGGATGTTAATCATCCCCGAACTTACCCGCTCAACTCCCGAAAGCAGATGCATTAGCGTTGATTTACCGCTCCCGTTCGGACCTATGATGCCCCACCACTCGCCTTCACCAATGGTCCAATCCAGGCGATTCAGCGCGGAGATGCCCCCAAACTGTTTGCCTGCGCCCTTTACCTCGATCAAGTGCTTCTCCCCCTTCGCTGCTTCTTGCTGCGGTACAGCAGATAGCCAAAGAACGGTGCGCCTACGAATGCAGTCACTACGCCTAGTGGAATCTCTGTTGGTGCAAGTACGGAACGCGCAAGCGTGTCTGCCCACACCATAAATATACCACCGCCGATAGCCGAAAGCGGAACAATATACCGGTAGTCGGGACCCGTTATCAGCCGGATCGCATGCGGGATAACCAATCCTACAAAGCCGATCACCCCGGCCATAGACACGGCGGCAGCCGTCAGCAGCGTGCTGACCAGAAGTACAACAATCTTAAGTCCCTCTACATTCACACCCAGATGTGCCGCCTGATGCTCACCGAGAGACAGCAGATTCAGAGAACGTGCCCGGCTCCAGATGAGCAGGAATCCTACCAGAAAATACGGCAAAAGGATGGCCGTATACGACCATCCACGCAGGCTTAAGCTGCCCATTGTCCAATATAAGATTTCATTGACCGTCTGCTTGGACATCGCCGTCAGAAAAGAAACGATCGCCCCAAGGAAGGACTGCATCACAACACCTGAAAGAATCAGGCTGTTCGTTGGAATTTTGCCTCCCTCACGGGCTAGAGCCATAACGCTCCATAATGTCACTGAACCGGTGACAAAGGCCACCGCAGGCAGCGTCCATGCCCCGATCAACGAGTACTGCATACCAAAAAAGATGAGAATCGACGCGCCAACCGCCGAGCCGGAGGATACTCCAAGCGTAAACGGATCGGCGAGCGGATTCCGCAGGACCCCTTGAAAACCGGATCCCGCTACCGCAAGGGCTGCACCGACCAGCATGCCTAGCAGCACGCGGGGCAGCCGCACCTTGATGATGATTTGCTCAAAGGACGGATTCCATGTCGGATGAATCGCATCTCCGATCCAAGGCAATCGGTGAAGCACAATGAGAGCAATATCCTTGATCGGCAGTGCGACCGAGCCGATCCCCAGACAGATCAGCAGGGTCAGCAGCAGCAGTACGATGCCAATCCCTCCGTAACCTGCCAGTTTTTTGCTCATTATTTAAACAGCTCCGGATAAATGGCTTTCGCTACTTCCTGAAGGCCTTGCGTTACGCGCGGACCCGGGCGGCTCAGCAAGTTGTCATCCAGTCCGATAACGGCCCCGTTCTTCACAGCTGTAATCTGGTCCCAGCCGCTGCGGCCCTTAATGATGTCTCCCAGACCCTTTTTGGTTTTGTCATCAATGACGCTTTTAGCAAACAAAATCACATCAGGATTATCCTTAATAATCTTCTCTTCGCTGATTTCATTCCAGCCCTGTGTATCTGCGGCCACATTGATTCCGCCGGCAAGATTAATCAGTTCGTCCATAAACTCGCCTTTACCTACGGTCCAGCCCGGAGAGAACTCGATGTATACTTTTTTCTTCTGATCATCAGTCAAAGATTTGACAGCCTCTACAACCTTGCTCTCTTCCTCTTTCATCTGATCGATGACTTTTTTAGCCTCAGCCTGATGATCTGTAATTTGTCCGTATGTCTCCATATTCTTAATGACATCGTCCACGGTCTTCGGATCGGTTTTGAAAATCGGGATGCTGAGATCACGAAGCTTCTTCACCGCATCCTCACTCATCGAGATACCTGTAAATACCACATCCGGTTCGGCTGCAATGATTGCCTCCTCATTCGGCTTCATAATGCCGCCCATCTTAGGCTTGGACTTTGCCGTTTCTGGATAATCATCGTAATCGGACACGCCCACGATTTCATCATTCAGTCCAATCGCGAATAGTGCCTCGGTTTCAGCCGGGGATACCGAAACGATATGCTTCGGAGCTTCCTTGAATGTAAAGGATTGTCCTGTTGCATCCTGCAAGGTTAATGGGTATGTGGTTTTCAGACTATCTGTCTGGGCCGGCTGGGTCGTTTCCTGTTTGGCAGTTTCCGGCTGCTGTGCCGCTTGGCTATCCTTGGATTCATTGCCGCAAGCCGCAAGCGATAATGCGAGCAGCAGCGCTGCAATGCCGGTTGACCATCTTTTTACTGACGATTTCAAGTTCATGTACTGGTTCTCTCCTCTTTTTGGTTCGGTATTTGTTGACACAAAAGAGGCCTGGCGGTATGGATTACCATGAATACTGCTTGACGGAATACATCACAGGAAAAACAAGCCTTCGGCGTTAAAAATACCGAAGGAGCGCATAGGCTTTCCCAACAAAAAACCCTGATTCTTGTATCAAGAACCAGGGATTACGTCTGCTCGGACTTTTGAGGCAGCAGCCGCGGTCAGGCCGGCGCCACCAATCTGCACGTGAATTCGGCAGTGTACAAAAGTGCTAGATCGTAATCCTTTCCTCGAAGGACCGTCATTATTCTCATGAGGCAGGTCTCCTGACTTACAGGCTTGGCAATATCATCCCGGCCTTCCCATTCCTCCTACAGGCGGAACAGTGGCGTATGGGGATATACCTGTTTTACAGTGGCGGGACCGTGCCGGATTTGCACCGGCTTCCCTTTTCACCCGGAAAGAAATAAGCGGCAGCAGCCGTTTTCCAGGACCTCATCAGTTATCATTATTCATTTATTGTCCAGGCAATGCATCTCTAGTTTCTGATTATAGGTGAAATGCTACATCCTTACAACGACATATTTCATAACAACAGCATGTTTGAACTAATGTGTGGCTGCCCCTCACGAGGAACCTTCATGCCCACGTCAGATCATCCGAAGATCCACGCCCGCCCAGCTCTCTCCTCTATGTTTCATCGTTAAAATGAGGAGATTGCCCGGCTCTACTCGGATATCCCAAAAGCCCTTGCCGGGCATGAGGAGGGATACGATTTGCCGGATTACGCCGCCATGAGCCACCAGAAGCACGGAGGCTGGTGAAGCGGATTTGTGCTTCTTTTCCCGTTCTGCTGAGTTCAGCATAAATTCCAGAAACGCTGCAATTCTTCGTTCAAACGATACCCAAGCCTCACCCTCCGGAGGCGTAATATGCTGCGGATCATCCAGCCATTGCCGGTACAAGGCCACATCCTTGAGCTGATCATAGGTATGTCCTTCCCAATCTCCAAAATCCATTTCACGCAAGGCACTATCGTATATGGCGCCTGCAGAAAGATCCGGGCGTACTGCATGTAAGCTTTCGCGGCAGCGTGCAAGATCACTGCAATAGACGCTGCAGAAGGAAATTCCTTTTAATTTGCCGCTGGCAGAAATCAGCTCCTCACGGCCTTGAAGGCTGAGGCTGAGATCCGTGTGTCCCAAATATCTTTTCTGTTCATTCCATAGGGTGGAGCCATGTCTCATGAGTACGAGCTCCATCCGCTTTATGTCCATAAAGTACCCCCTGCTCCCCAAACCACCAGCAGTTCAAGGACGACGAACAATACCGAAACCGTTAACAGAAGCCGGTTCGTGAGCCGGATATCCCTGGCTTCCATGGGTCTGGTCGCATCGCCCATATACGCCCGGAACGAAGAAACGCCATGGTACACATTCGTTCCCCCGAGCCGGATACCCAGCGCACCCGCAACAGCCGATTCGGGAAAGCCGCTGTTCGGGCTCGGATGCCTTCTTGCATCGCGGCGTACCATGCGGAAGGCGCGTTTGTAATCCATTCTGAGAATCAGCGCAGATAACGTTAGCAGAAGCGCCGTCAGCCTTGCCGGAATCCAGTTGGCAATATCGTCGAGCCTTGCCGATGCCCAGCCGAGATGAATATATTTTTCATTCTTGTAGCCTACCATCGAGTCCAATGTGTTCACTGCACGGTATGCCATGGCCAGGGGAGTCCCGCCGATCAGCGCATACAAAAGCGGAGAAATCACCGCATCCACGATATTCTCAGCTACCGTTTCCACCGTCCCGCGTACTATCTCAGGCTCATCCAGATGGGAGGTTTCCCGCCCGACAATCATACCAAGACTGTTTCGGGCAGCCGGCAGATCACCTTGTTTCAAATGACGGTATACCTCCAGCCCAGCGTCCTTCAGCCCTTTGACGGCGATCGTCGTGGCGATCAGCACCACTTCTGCAGCCCAGGCAAGCCAGGGATGAATCAGGCTGAGCAGCTTTAGCAGCGCCCATGTGATGACGAGCGAGCCTCCAGCCACCAGCACCGGAAGCAGGACACCTGCCCTTTTCAGATTTTCGAGCTGAAAGCTGCGGCGAATCCATGCCTCCAGTTTTTTGATCGCTTTTCCCATGCCAATGACCGGATGCGGAATCCACCTTGGATCGCCGATCAGCAGATCCAGAATAAAGGCCGCTGCCAACATCACAATCGCCGTTAGCTCTGCTCCGCCCATGCCGTGATGAGTCCCTCCTTCACCGCATCATATACGGCTCGTCCAATCATCGCGCCGAGATGCGTTGCCGTTCCCGCATATTGATGCTCAACCGGACAGGCTGCGCTCTGGCTTACCCCCAGGATGATCGCATCCGAGGTGGTGCCTGTCGCCACCTGACCGTTCTCCGCATCACGCACATTCAGATCGGCAAGGGCTGCCGCCTTGGCCTCCACGGCTGTCATCACCGCATTGACCATTGCAGCCTGAGTCAGCTTGGCATCAATGAGCAGCATAATGTTGACCGTTCCCGGGCTGTACGCCGGAAATGTTGTCCGCTCCGAGCCCGCTCTTGCCGCGTTGGAGGTTCCGGAGGTTACGCAGCAAAAAACAGCGGCCTCATCATTCTTCTCTTCCATCACGGATGCATGCCGCAGCTGTACTGCGGTTAATAGCCCCGCTGTCGTATCAATGGGATATCTCCATTCCCGCAGCCACTCGATCACATCACGCACCGGATCGGAGCAGTCATAGAAGCGGTCCACATAAATGTTGGTCATTCTCCGTAGCCGTGTCACGCCCCCGCCGTGAACCGCGCTTCCCATCGCTTCCAGCATCGACGGCGATTGCAGCAGCAGATGACGCTCCCCCTGCTTCAGTACAAGACCGGGCCATACTTCAGATGCGTATTCCGTTCTCTGTCCGTCTAAAAATGGTGTTGTCACTTCATTTTCCCCCTTATATCTAATCAGAAACTAGCCAAGAACTTCGTTCATAACCTTCAGCAGCTGCTGATTGGCTTCCTGCGCTTTTACCGCAACCCGTATATATTCTTCTCCCAGTCCGGGATACATGGCACAGCTGCGGATCAGCACTCCCATGCGGCCCATTTCAGTCTGCATGCTCTCCGCAGTCCATGGGGCCGGTAGACCGACCAGCAGAAAATTGGCTTCACCCTCGCTGACTTCACATCCCAGCTCCCGCAGGCCTAATGTGAGCCATCGTCTCTGCGCCGTTATCAGTCCAATCGTATCATGTTCATAGCTTTCGCCACTGTTCAGGCATGCTTCTCCTGCCAGAAGGGCAAGCCCATTGACACTCCAGGTCACCTGCTTGCCCGTCATGGCCTGCACCACATCACGATGAGCAACCGCATAGCCAAGCCGCAGTCCCGGTATCGCATAAAATTTCGTCATGGACCGAACCAGGATGGTATGCGGATATGATCCAAGCTCCGGCAGCAGCGTCTGTCTTTTCTCTTCAGGAATAAAATCGATAAAGGCCTCATCCACAACCAGATATGTACCGCAGCGCTCGGCCTCCTCAGCCAAATGGCGCAGAATGTTCAGATCATACTGAATCCCGTTCGGATTGTTAGGCTGTCCAAGAAACAGGAGATCCACCGCCTTCAGCAGTCCTTCTATCTCTGCAGCATCTGCCCTCCAGCCATGCTCACGGGTTCCAAACACCGACTGGACCTGTGCACCAAACTGTTCAGACAACTGCCTATATTCCGAAAAGCATGGCTCCACAATCCCAACCCTCCGGGGATGAAGTCCAAGTAATATTAATGCCATGCACTCCGCCGCCCCATTGCCAATGCACAGCTGATCCGGACGGAGATTTATTTTGGCACTGAGCTGTTCCTTTAACCCGCGATGCCCCGGATCCGGGTATCGTATGATTGAAGGCAATGCCTGCTCCAACTGCTTCATCACTCCGGGAGGCGGCCCCAGCGGATTGATATTGGCGCTAAAATCCAAAAAGCCGCTCCGGCCATATGCCTCGGCAGCACTCTCCAAATCTCCGCCATGTCCGTATCTCTCAAGCATGAATGCTTTCCTCCTGTCTTTTGACAAAGGTCATGATTGACTCCATTATTGCGTCATCCTTTCGGCCCCGTCAATCCAAATTCTTTTTTGTTTCTTGCAATTGATTGGTTTACAATGGTATAGAGTGAACGAAAAAAACAGATATTCACCCCACTATTAAACAGGCCCTTAAACGGAGGAATCAAGCCATGCTGTTTATTGATAATCAAGGAATCACAGATCCGGCCATCAACCTGGCCATCGAGGAATTCACCCTGAAGCATTTGCCAATGGAAGAAGACAGCTACCTGCTGTTTTACATCAACCGTCCTTCCATCATCATCGGCAAGCATCAGAACACCATTGAAGAAATCAATCAAGAGTACGTAAAGGATAACAATATACAAATCGTGCGCCGTCTTTCCGGCGGTGGAGCGGTCTATCATGATCTCGGCAACCTGAATTTCAGCTTCATCACCAAGGATGACGGCCAGTCCTTCCATAACTTCCTGAAGTTTACCCAGCCGGTCATCGATGCACTGCACGGCATGGGCGTGAATGCCGAACTGAGCGGACGCAATGATCTGCAGGTCGGCGAACAGAAAATCTCCGGAAATGCCCAGTTTGCTACCCGGGGCCGGATGTTCAGCCACGGCACGCTGATGTTCAACCTTAATCTGGATGATGTACAAGCTTCCCTGAATGCGAATCCCGAGAAGTTCAAATCCAAGAGCACCAAGTCAGTCCGCAGCCGAGTAGCTAATATCAGTGACCTGATGGATGGCAAAATGACCATTGAGGAGTTCCGCTCCGAGCTGCTCCGCGCCATTTTCAACATGGATCCAAAGGACGTGCCGCAGTATCATCTGACCGAAGCCGATTGGGAGAAGATCCATCAAATCTCCAAAGAACGCTACCAAAACTGGGAATGGAACTACGGGCAGTCCCCGGAGTCCAACGTCAAGCATACTAAGCGTTTCCCTGTCGGCATTATCGATATCCGGATGGACATCAAGGATGCGCGCATTCAGGATATTAAAATATACGGCGACTTCTTCGGTGTAGGCGATGTGGCGGATATTGAGGACAAGCTTCGCGGCAAGCGCTATGAGGAATCCGAGGTTCGCGAGGCTCTGGCTGATGTCAATATCAAGCATTACTTCGGCAACATCGAAATGGATGATTTTATCGGGCTGGTATTTTTAGAAGAATAGCATTACCTAAAGCGAGAGGGCCATGGCGATCATGGTCCTTTTTCATGTTCAATAATCCATATTTTAGAAGAAATAATCATTTTTCAGAAACTAATCCGGCTCTCCTGTCGTCTAATCATTAACAAAATCAAAACAGAGGAGTCTACTATGAAACGAATGACGAGCATATCGGTCCTGCTGGTTCTGATGCTGTCGCTTGCCGCATGCGGAAGCGGGGAGAAATCTGATCATACCCCGGATTCAGCGACGAAGGATTCGGCAGCTAACGAAAAGACTTCGGATAACAGTGATTCTCCAACAAAAGACAACAAGAAGGAAGAGCCTGCGGGCAGCAACAAGAATAATGAAACCGACAGCAGTGTTTCCGCGGCAGATCCCATGGACCTGTCCCAGTATTACGTAAGTGAACAACCGGTTGAAAAAGAAATCGATAAGAGCCAATTTGTATGGAAGCAAGGCAGCGTGACTTTAAAAGCCAGTTTGAGTAAATCAGAGGGCGTGCAGGTGGTCAGCTCTGCTTCTATTGATAAGGGAGATCAGCACTTCGATCTGAAGCTTGATCCTAAGCCAAGCGGTATCTCCTCCGTGGCCTTGTCCGCGGATGAATCTTATATCGCCATTGAAGGCACTTATCATCTTGAAATCCCTCGAACTTTTATAGTTGATCTTAAAGACGGGACATTCACTTCTCTCGTGGATCCGTTGAAGAAGAATAACGTTAAGCAGGCTGATATTACTACCAGTTTCGCTTGGTCACCGCAAGGAAACAGTCTGGCCTTCGCTTACGGCGGGGACTCCAGCTTATGGATCTCCATATACGATCTGGATCAGAAGAAATTCACCTATGTACCTGCAGAGAAAGACTTTACCGGCTATATCAGCATCTCTTATATCCTGTGGGGCAAAGATGGCCAAAGCGTCAGCTATATCAGTGAATATCCATCCGACCAAATGAAGCTGTACCGTTATCGCTTCGCTAATTCATCCGTTACCAAAGTGAAGGATCTCACCCGTGAAGAATTCGATAAGTTTCAAAAATTCAGCCCTTATATCCTCAATCACTAGTGATGAAGCTTACGCTCGGATTCTCTTGCTTCTGCACGCAAAAAAAGCTGCCCTCAAGGCAGCTTTTTTGTTCATGCTTTATATGGGATTTCGCCCAACAGTTTATTTGTATTTTTTCCAGTCCATGCCGCTGTTCTCCAGCAAATACTCAAAGTCGTTGTCGCGGCGCTTTTGCTCCGCTTTACGCTCTTCCTCTGCTTTTTTCAGTTGGGCATCCTTTTTCTGCTGTTCCACAGCCTTCAGCTCTTCCGACTGCTGCTTCAGCTTATTCAGGACATCGCTGCTCAGAAGATCCTTCAGCGTTGCCGGCTTGTCAGCCGCCTGCGGCTTCACGGCCGAATCCTGTCTTTTTTTCTTGGCCATATGATCAACTCCGTTTCACCCACATTATAGCAGGTTTATGCGAACACGTCAGGTTCAGCTGCAGCATAATTCCTTGTCCACTTCCCGGATTTGCGATACAATTTGGTCACTTGCTTCAAGATTTATGCAAAGTCCTCGCTTAACATGAAGGGAATGACCTCATTGAACCGCTCTCGTCTTGCCGATCTCAGCCTGCTTATAGTCGCCATGATGTGGGGATGCACTTTTTTAATCGTACAGCATGCGGTCAGAGTCCTGCCTCCGCTTGCTTTTAACGGTATCCGCTTCATAGGTGCAGCTATTTTGCTGGCTCTGATCATCACGATTCTTTACCGCAGCCAGTGGCGTACCATTAACCGCCGGATGCTGCTTCATTCCTGCCTGCTGGGCCTTTTTTTATTTATGGGCTATGCTTTTCAAACGGTGGGCCTGCTGTATACCACGACCTCCAATACTGGCTTTATCACTGGACTGTCGGTGGTCCTGGTGCCCTTTCTGGCGTTGATTCTGCTGAAGCACCCGATCTCCAGGTTTACCTGGCTGAGCGCGCTTCTGGCCGCCTGCGGATTGTATCTGCTAACCTTTGCCGGCGCAGCGCTTGTCTTTAACAAAGGGGATTTCCTCGTATTTCTATGCGCGATCGCTTTTGCCCTGCATATCGCTTATACCGGAATTTTCGCGCCAAAGTATCCCGCGCTGCCACTGGCTGCGCTGCAAATGGCCGTGGTCGGCGTTCTGAGCTGCATCGGTTCGCTTCTGTTCGAGGATATCGGCCCCATTGCTCAGACCATGGATCGGCTTGCGCAGCCGGAGGTGCTGTGGGCGCTGCTTGTGTCCATCGGACCGACCAGTGCTTTCGCGTTCTGGATACAAACCGTCTGCCAAAAATACACCAGTCCATCCCGGGTTGCTGTCATTTTCGCAATGGAACCGGTATTCGCTGCTTTGACCGGCCTCTGGTTTGGTGGAGAAAGACTGGGGATCGCGGCAGGCCTCGGCTGTATATGTATCTTTACGGGTATGATCCTTGCCGAATTGAAATCTGCGCCGCGTACGGTACAATAGAATGACCATACTTAGAGAAAAAAGGGAGAGACAACCATGTACAAACTGATTGCCATCGACATTGACGATACGCTGATTAACGACGACAAGGAAGTAACCCCTGCTACGCAGCAGGCTCTGGAGCAAGCGGTAGCGAAGGATGTAGTCGTGACGCTGGCCACCGGCCGCGCTTATGCATCCGCCCAGAAAATCGCCCGTCAGACCGGACTAAACGTGCCGATCATTACGTATCAGGGTGCCCTGATCAAGAATCTGATGGATGAAAAAGTACTCTATGAACGTTATGTTCCTAAAGATGCCGCTCACAAGCTGTTCGAATACTGCATCGAGCATAATCTGCATCTTCAGGTGTACATTGATGATAAGCTCTATGCCCGGGAAGAAAATCAAAAGCTTAAAGACTACAGCGAGTTGAACCGTACGCCTTACTTTATCGAGCCGGACTTCGAGAAACTGATTGCGCAAAAAACGCCGAAAATGCTCATCATCGATGATCCGGCATATTTGGACGAGATCGCCCCAGTGCTGCGCGAGCTGCTTGGCAGCGAGGTTCATATCACCAAATCCAAACCGCATTTTCTCGAATTCATGCACTTCGAAGGCACCAAGGGACATGCCCTGACCTTCCTCGCCAACCATTTCAATGTTGATATGGCGCAGACGATGGCGCTTGGCGATTCCTGGAATGACCATGAAATGCTGGAAGCTGCGGGACTGGGCGTCGCCATGGGCAACGCCATTCAAGCGCTGAAGGATATCGCGGACTTCGTGACGCTCAGCAATAATGAGGACGGCGTGAAAGCTGCCATCGATAGGTTTGTATTGAATGCTTAAAAAAGACAGCCCGGCCATTCCAGGACCTATCCCTGGATGTGCCCGGCTGTCTTTTGTTCATCCGATTATTTTGCAGCCTTCGCCCGGTCCTTTCCTTTGTCGGATTCGCCGGCGTTTTGGGTGGCCGCATCCCGGTCAAGCTGCATCTCTTCAACGGTCTTTGCCTTCAGACGCGCCGCACCCGGATAGCCTTCCCTCGTCGGAATCAGATGACCTGCAGCTAGCCGAACGGAGGCTTCGGCAATCGCTTCCCCGAACTGAGGCAGCCACCGTTCTTGCGCGACAAGCATTTCGTCGACCATCTGCCAGATTTCCTGCGGATTGCAGACGGCGCCCACCAGCGGATCCATCATAAACGCTTGCCGCAGTAGTTGGTCATTGCCCTGAACTGCCGCTTCGACAGCCAGCCGCTGTACCGAAATGCTCGCACTGCATACGGCTGCCGGACCCAACGGAAGCTCACCGACAACGGGCATGGAAATTCCGTTGCGGTCCACATACCCAGGGGCTTCAATCACGGCATCATCTGGAAGATTCGTAATGATTCCGCTGTTCACCATATTAAAGTGACCGCGGTATACGCGCCCGGTCTCGAGCCCTTCAATAATGTATGAGCCATGTTCATGGCTGCGTTCTTCCTGCCTATAAGCCAACGGTTTATCCTTCATCCAATTGGGAAAGTCCGTTTCAAACCAGCGGCGTCCTTCGGTGCATACACGCAAATATCCCCCGGTTTCCCCGTTGATCCAGCTTCCCAGGTCGATCCAGTCGCCAATTTCGTCTGCCCGTTTGCGGTACCACGGCACATACTCGCTTAAATGTCCATTGGACTCCGTGCTGTAGTAGCCGAAACGGCGCAGCATATCGATTCGCACCTTTTCGGTGCGGCTGAATTCCGGATGTTTCTCGAAAGCCTCCAGCAGCTTGCCGGTCAAATCCTCCCCGTTGTGGCGGATCTGGATATACCAAGTCTGGTGATTAATGCCCGCGCAAATGATATCTACTTCCTCCTGTTTCAAGCCGAACGCCTCGGCGATTTGCCAGTGTCCGCCTTGAACGCCATGACAAAGCCCGACCGTGCGGACGCCTCCATACTTGTTGCACGCCCATGTCAGCATCGCCATCGGATTCGCGTAATTGAGCAGCAGAACGTCTGGGGAAGCCGTCTCCCTGATATCCCGGCAAATGTTCAGCATCTCCACGATACCGCGCTGCCCGTACATGATGCCTCCGGCGCAGAGGGTATCGCCGACGCATTGATCCACGCCGTATTTCAGAGGAATGTCCACATCCGTCGCAAACGCTTCAAGCCCGCCGACGCGAATCGTGCAAATCACATATTTGGCATCCTTCAACGCTTCTCTCCGGTCTGTTGTTGCTTGTATGGAAATATTCAAGCCGTTCTCCCGAATGTCCCTCTGGCACAGTTCGGTAACCATTTGCAGATTATGCAGATTAATATCCGTAAAAGCGACTTCCACATTATGAAATTCAGGAACGGATAACAGATCGCGCAGCAAGCCACGGGTAAACCCGATGCTTCCTGCCCCGATAAAAGAAATTTTGAATGACACGGCAAAACAGCCTCCTTCTAGATAAGTTGCCGGGAACACCCTGCATAGGGACATTGTAGCAACCTATCTTTGGAAAGCGTTATCAAATTCATAACCACTTTGTCTGCCAAGTGTCAACGATTCTCACTTTTCCCCTTCATCCAAATAACCTGATATACGGGAAGCTTTTCGGTATTCCACAGGCGTCCTTCCCGTATGCTTCTTAAACAGCATTTGCAAATACTGCCTGCTGCCGATGCCCACGTAATCAGCGATATCCGCGACCGGAATCTCGGTTTGGCGCAGCAGCATCGCCGTTTTATCCATCCGGTAATCCTTCAGGTATTCCATGATGGACAATCCCGTTTTTTGTTTAAAAATCCGCTGCAGGTAGCCCGGGTGAAGCCGGACATGCTCGGCGACATCCTTCACCTGAATGCCGCGATCGTAGTTTTGGTACAAGAACTCGATACATTGCCGGACATACGTGCTCAGAGCATCTAACCCGGCTTCCGCAAACTCCTGATGCAGTCTAGCGACCCGAATCAGAAGCTGCGCCAGCATGAGCTGCGGCATAAGCTTCAGACCTGTTCCTGCCGCATCCAGTTCAATGACGAGACTTTTCAGCAACTGATGCACGTCATGAAATTCCCGGAACACCACGAACGAGGCCGGATTCCGGAAAAGAGCCTCCAGCGCGATCTCACGTCGTGCCAGTTCCCTCATCGAAGGAAGCACGCCCTCCCGTTCCACAAACCGGAATTCGATATTCAGCATCCGGCAGGAATCCGGTACGAGCAGACGGTGAGGAACGGTCCCATCAAGCAAAATAAAGCCGCCTTTCGCGAGCCGGACCACCGCTTCGTCTTCACCGGAAGGTAACAGCCCAACGGAACATTTCCCGTCGATCACGTACATAATTTCCGAGGAATCATGCGTATGAAATGCCATATCGAACCCGTTCCATTCTTTGAAATAATAGGCGCTGACTTCAGGACAGCAGTCCAAAATCATCAGCTTGCCAGGGAACAAACCACAGCTTGGCATGACGTATCCTCCTTCACCGGAAAGCATGGGAAGCCTTTGTGCTTCTCCTTCGTTTTCATCTTCAGCCCCCTGTGCAGCAGCCAAGCTTTTAATGTAACTGAACCATTAAACCGCTGCGTGCAAGCACTACATTCGGCGGCAGCGGATAATCGGCGTTCACGTCGACGTTATGGGACATATGCGTATAGACGATTTTTCCCGGAGTCACCTCGGCGATCAGCTCCGCAGCTTCCACCATGTCATACACCGAGCGCGACGAATATAGGGCTGTTTCATGGTAAAAGCTTGTCCCGAGCACCAGCAGATCGAGATTATGCAGTGGCTTCTTTTCTTCCTCATTCAAACCGATCGAATCGGAGCAATATACCCAGCGGAAGCCTTCCTTTTCAAGGCGATAGGCATAGGAATACCCGTTGGCGCCATGGCATACCTTCCATCCGGAGATATTCCAGCCAGACAGCGCGATCCCCTCATCAACTGCTATTATTTTCATATGCCTCGCAAGCCATGGGAACTGCTTCAGGATCGTATCGATGACTTCCTGCGGAGCGTACAGCTCCCCTTTTCGCCCCAGCCAGCGGCAGGCATCCGCCCACTCGGGAAGTCCGCCGATATGATCAAAGTGGGCATGTGTGACCAGAATCTTTTCAGCAAAACGCAGGCCCTGCATCTCCATCTGGCTGCGCCAATCCGGACCGCAATCGATCAGAAAATCACCATCCTGCCCCCGAATCATCACCAGCGATCGCAGGCGGCGATTGCTTCCAGTCGTTCTGGCTTCCCCGCACACATCACAATCGCAATAGACCCGGGGAACGCCCATCGCATCGCCGGTTCCCAAAAAAACTAAGGTATCCATGCTTCCATCTCCTCATCCGTTCGTCATTCTACTTCTCTATAGACTTTACCATCTGATAGTTGATGAGCGAAACCCCGCTGCGGATCACCGTTTGTTCCTTCACTACGCTGTATCCATGCCGTTCAAAGAAAGGTTTCGCCGTAATGCTCGCTTCCGTAAACAGCTTAACCGCCCCAAGCCGGATTGCTTCATCTTCAAGTGTCTTCAGGAGCGCTGTGGCAATCCCTTGTCTCTGATAACGGGAATGAACATACAATCTGTCAATATAACCTTCGTTTGTCATATCGCCAAATCCTGCGATGGTACCGGCAATTTCGGCGACATATGTAATATGACTTGCTAATGACCGTTCCCATCCCAGCCGTTTAGCAGACTTGTCCCCAAGCGGTGCCCATGCATCAAGCTGCTCTCTGGTATAATCACGTACGTTTACGGTATGAACCGTTTCATAGAAAAGGTCGAGGATCGGGCCGGCATCCTGCACCTCAAATTTGCGAATCTGAATCATCTTTTTATGATCTCCTTTACTCCAATCCCCTGGATGCATAATTGACGACCCGGAAATCACTCGGACTTTTCCCGTGTGAGCTCCGATTTATACTCATCCTCAATCAAGTTGCTTATCCATACAATCATATCATTAAAAACACAGCCCAAATAACCGATTTCATCGTTCCCCCTGAATCTCCCGGAGCGGCTCAGCCGTTCCAATAATATTCCACCTGATCCCGTTATCCATCAGGAACAGCCGCTTCGTCAGACCGGTTGATACTATGTAAAATAGGACCAATGAGATCATTAATGCAATCAAGAACAGCCATATTGCAATTTGCTCACTTCTTCGTACCCTAGTAAATGCACCTTTTGCAGAGAGTGACCACTTATCCGAAATGATTCTAGAATAAAAAAAGAAACCCTGAGTCCGTAAAAGGACCGGGTTTCCCGATATGTTATACTTAGCAAATCCATACCTCTCAGATCACTTACAGTCCGGCGAGAACCTGATACCATATCCCTTTTTTGGAATACAGGGTTTGACGAACTTGATCCCAGCCTCCCAAGTAGGAAATATCGAAGAGGCCGGCAGGAACCTGGAATCTTCCTTCATTCGCTTTCAGGATCTCTTCATTCACCGGGCGGAAGCCGTAATCCGCAAAGACGGACTGCGCCTCTTTACTCCGGAGATAGTTCACAAAAGCCTCAGCGACCTTGCGTGTACCATGCTGATCGGCATACTTATCGACAACCGCTGCGGGATTTTCAATCTTGATGGTGTACTCCGGGGTAATCACATCATATTTTTTCCCCTGCCTGATCCGGGCCAGCAGTTCATTCTCGTATGTAACCACCACATCACCTACGCCATATTCAAAAGCAGCCATCGACGCTCTACCGCTCTTGTCCAGCGACTCGACGTTCCGGTGGACCTTCTCCAGAAAGGTCTTGGCGTAAGCCGGATCCTTCGTTCCTTGCTTCTCCGACAGTTTGAGTCCCGCACCATAGATGGCGTTGATATCCCACTGTGCCCCGCCTGAAGTTTGGGGGTTCGGGTAAAGCACCTTAACGCCCGGTTTGGCCAGATCCTCAAAGTCATGGATGCCAAGCGGATTGCCTTCCCGCGTGCCCAGCACGACGATAGAACGCGTAACCATACCTTGATCCGGTGTTTCCCGCCACTTTTTGCTGACGAGACCAGCCTTGACCAGCTTGTCGACATCGCCCTCCATCGCGAGCAGCGTCACATCCGCCTCGAAGCCGCCAATAATAGCCCTTGCCTGGGTCCCGGAGGCTTCATAGGACTCCTGAAATTTTACCGTTTGTCCGGTCTTCGCCTTCCACTCCTGCTGGAACTTCGGCAGAATGTCCGCAAGTGCATCCTTGGCGATGCTATAAGCACCAATGACGAGCGTGACCTCCTTGCCGCTTGCAGCCGCGGCCGACGCCTGCTTGGCAGGATCTCCGCCGCAGCCCGAGAGGATGACGGACAACAGCAGAAGGAAGCTGACCATACTTGCCATATATAAGTTAAACCGGCCTCGGGATTGTTTCATATGTGCTTCCTCCTGTGAACCAATACTTATTTTCATAACGATTGGCGAATGAGTATGCCAAGCATGATCTTCTGAAAGCTTCGAACAATTTATTGGCCATGTGAATGAGGCCGCTCCGCGTACGGATCATTCTTCCGATCGCTGTTGTCTCCCAATTTCTTGATCTTATTTTTAAAAGGTAGGAATTCTGAGACAAAGGCGAACGCTAACGCTTCTTCAGAACGATTCCGTCCCCTCCGCTACGATTGCGCAATGAATGATAACTTCGAGCATAGAGATTATTACGCCCTTACTACTTGCTTCATACACAAATCTATTTCC
Organism: Paenibacillus sp. J23TS9; assembly: GCF_018403225.1. Taxonomy (NCBI): domain Bacteria; kingdom Bacillati; phylum Bacillota; class Bacilli; order Caryophanales; family Paenibacillaceae; genus Paenibacillus; species Paenibacillus sp. J23TS9. Next base: position 222,422 of record NZ_BOSG01000004.1, read on the forward strand.
CTATGTTCAGCTTATTCTAAATCCAATCAGCCAAGCATTGCCTAAATAATCACAGGCATCGGATCTACCTTAAGCCGATTCTCCTCCATCCAGCTCCGCTCATTATTGAACAAGTATGCACGATGCACCAGCACCCTTACATGCTGTCCCGGCGTCAGCGCAGGCTTCTCCAGCGAACGGTAGGTCATCAGCTTATGGCCGCCGACCTCCACTTCTACCATCCACTCGCTTCCGCGGAAATGCAGTCGATGCACGACGCCTTCCTCCGTGACGGAGAGCATTTTGAATTCATGCGACTCCCCTACCTCGATATATTCCGGCCGAATCAGCGCCCGCGTCTCTGAACCGGAGCCCGCTTCCTCAAAGCCCTTCAGCTCAGAGACATCATCGATCATCGTGGATTCGCCGATAAATGAAGCGACAAATGGTGTTTTCGGCTCCTTGTAAATATCCCATGGCGTTCCCTTCTGTTCCAGACGCCCATGGCTCATGATCATAATTTCATCGGCAACCTCAATCGCCTCATCCTGGTCATGGGTCACAAAAATGGAGGTGATGCCTACCCGCTCAATCAGCTCGCGCAGCCAGGAGCGCAGCTCCTGCCTGATTTTCGCATCGATGGCAGCAAAAGGCTCATCCAGCAGCAGCAGCTGCGGCTCGGGTGCAAGCGCCCGGGCAAAAGCGACACGCTGCCGCTGTCCGCCGGAAAGCTGATGGGGATAGCGCTTTTCAAAGCCTGAAAGACCGGTCAGCTCCACCAGCTCCATTACGCGTTCCTTTAAGGCTGACTTCGCGACCTTTTTCACCTTCAGCCCAAAAGCGATATTATCGAACACCGTCATATGCTTGAACAGCGCATAGTTCTGAAACACAAAGCCGATCCCGCGCTCCTGCGGCAGCAAATGATTGACCAGCTCACCATGGAAGCGTATTTCCCCGTCGTCTGGCTGCTCTAGTCCGGCAAGCATCCGCAGGACGGAGGTTTTGCCGCCTCCGCTTGGACCAAGAAGACCGATCAAATGGCCTTTCGCAATGTCGAAGCTTACATCATTGACAGCATGAAAATCTCCAAAATGCTTGTTTAAACCACGGACCTCAATATGCATATCAGTGCACTCCCCTTCTTTTTTTCGCCCATTCCATCATCAGCATCAACCCTATGGAGAATGCCGCCAATACCAGTGCCGCACCGTTGGCTGAGGTAACATTAAAATTCTCGACATCCTGATAGATCAGCGTCGTCGCGGTCTGCGTACGATTAATGATGTTGCCTGAAACGACCAGCACGGCACCGAACTCCCCCAAGGCACGGGCAATCGTCAGCACCACACCATATATAACAGCCCAGCGGATGGAGGGCCAGGTGACCTTCCAGAACGTTGTCCAGCTGTAAGCGCCAAGCGTCGAAGCCGCCTCCTCCTGCTGGGTTCCGATTTCCTGAAGGACAGGCATGACTTCGCGTACCATCAGCGGAAAGGTAACAAACAGCGTCGCAATCACCATCCCCGGGAATGCATATACAATTTTGAATCCGATATGATCGAAGAAGGTTCCCGCCGCGCTTCCCGGACCAAGCAGCAGCACGATCATTAAGCCGCCGATAACCGGCGACACGGCGTATGGAAGATCGACAATGCTGTTCAGCAGTCGTCTCAGCCCCCTGCTCATCCAGGTGCCGCGCACAAGATAGACTGCGGTCATCATCCCAAGCAGCGTATTTAACAGTGTGACCGTCACGACAACGAGCGCCGTCATCATAAATGCATGCAGAGCCTCTGGCCGCGACAATGCCGCACCGAGCTCACCCAGTCCGCCGCTGAAGGCGGCCAGCGTCATTTTGCCCAGCGGAATAATCAAGAGTACGGTAAAAACAGCGTAGGTTAGTGCAATCCAAAGCTTGTTCATAGGCTTTTCCCCCGTGTTTGTACCCAGTTCACGACCCATAGAATAACAAAGGAAAGCGTCAAGAGCAGCACCGACACCGCTGCCGCTCCCGCTGTATTATCGCTTTCAACCTCTCCGTATATATAGACCGAAGCGACCAGCGTCCGGCCCGGAATATTTCCGGCAACCAGTACTACCGCGCCAAATTCGGCCAACGCCCTGGAAAAGGCAAGCATACCGCCGCTCAGGATACCGGGCATCATGGACGGAAGCACCACTTGGAAAAAGACCTTCACGCCTGATGCTCCAAGCGTTCGTGCTGCCTCTTCCTCGGAAGGATCAATCTCCTCCAGCAGCGGCTGAACCGCACGAATGACAAACGGGAAAGTGACGAACACCATCGCGATAATAATTGCCGGCGGGTGGAATACAATCTCTAAACCCAGAGCTCCAGCAGCTTTGCCCACCCAGCTTACAGGTCCCAGCAGCAGCAGGATCATCAGTCCTCCCACCGCGGTAGGCAATGCAAAAGGCAGATCCACTAAACTGTTCAGCAGCGATCTCCCCGGAAAACGGCAGCGTACCAGTACCCAGCTAATCATCGTGCCGATCAGGATATTCACAACCGCTGCCGTAAGAGCCAGACGAACGGTCAGCAGGACCGCCTTCCAGGCAATAGGATCCGTGATACTTTCCACAAACAGATTCCAGCCTTCGGAAAGGGAATGGTAGTATACCCCCAGCAAAGGAAGAATGACCAGCAGCATAAAATACAACAGAAGGGTGCTGCGGAACCCCCATGTCCACCCTTTATGACGCAGCAGTATATTCATACGCTTATCCCCCCGCTTACTTGAAATCGGTCATAGGCAATTTCAGTCATTGTCAAAACGATTATTTAATCTTACAATTAAGTTAATTCCTATTTGTATACTTGGTTTTAGAATTACTTAGAGATACTTTACCAAAAACTGTCTGTCATCGTCAATATATAAGTTGGAAAGAATGATATGTTCTTTGCAGTGTTTAAAATGGGGTATACATATATTAGCGGCTAATTTTAGAAAATAACGCCATTAGGCGTATTCTCACTAAAAGGAGAATTCTGTATTCTTTAATCATAGGATTGAGCTGGAGCAAAAGAGAGGAGAATCTGCATGCTGTATACACTTGAGCTGGCCACAACAGGCCGTGATGAGATGAGGGATATTACGCGGGAATTGATATCACTTGTTCATAAGAGCGGAGTTAAGGAGGGTACGGTACTGATCTATTGTCCTCATACAACCGCAGGGATTGCAATTAACGAGAATGCGGATCCGGACGTAAAGCGGGATGTGCTAATGCGCCTCGATGAGGTCTATCCATGGAAGCATCCCAAATACCGGCATGCTGAAGGCAACACCGCCTCCCACCTGAAGTCCATCACCTCCGGCCCCTCCCAAACCGTTATCATCACCGAGGGTGAACTGCTGCTGGGCCGCTGGCAGGGCATTTATTTTTGCGAATTTGACGGCCCCCGCCGCAGACAATACCATGTAAAGATCATGCAGGGATAGACAGGCAGTCAGATAAGCCGGGCAAAACAAAACTGGCGTTGGGGTTCAGGCAATCCTGCCTATCCCCTTCACCATCCAAGCGGTACGCTTTTACGCAATACCAATTCAACGCTATAAAGTATATATCTGCAAAGAAACGGCTACCGCAGACCCTCACAGCATATTTTCACATGCGTCATCGCTGCGGGTTTAACTTCCTCAAAGGTGACTCGATCCTGAATGTAATAGGATATGAAGCCGTGCATGGCCAAAAAAAGTGTCAGCGGCAGGTTTCGGCAAAAATCCGGACCGTGCGTGTCTTCATTCATGTAACGGCGCACGATGGATGCAAACATTTCCAGACAGCGCCCCTGTTCCGTCCGGCAGTAGGACAACAGCTCCTCATCCCGGATCATGAACATAATTTCATACTGGTACGGATGATCCAGACCGAAACGAATAAACTCGATCATCAGCTGCTCCACCTTCGTTAAATCCTGAACGGGAGATGCCTTGATAACTTTATTCAGCTGAACCGCAAGATTGTTGAAATCCTCCACGACAATGGCGTAAAAAAGCTCCGCCTTTTCCTTAAAATGATAATACAAGGAACCATGACTGTAACCTAAATGCTGACCTATACTGCGCATGGAGATTGCCCTGTAGCCCTTTGTGACGAACAAATGTCTGGCTGCTTCCAGAATCCTCTCCCTGGATAACTCCTGTTCCACTGCTCTTCTTGCCATAGACCTTATTCCCCTTCAGTAAAATAAAGCTGTTGACCCTCCGTAACCAGAGATTGACCCTGAGTCAGATCAACCATCCACGACATAAACTCCTGAGTCTCCGCATCGGGCGGCAGGCATTCCAGCGTCACCTTGTCGGTGAAGCGGGTTTCCCCCATACGCACCTCTCGATTTCGAAGCTCATTTTCAACCTTGCCTAGCCACGTATAATCTAATTCTACAAAAATTTGACGATGAAGTACACGAGTAATCGCTTCCCCTGCCTCAATGGCTGCCACAGCACCATCGGTGTAAGCACGAATGAGTCCGCCGGCCCCCAGCATAATTCCGCCAAAGTAACGGGTGACTACGACTGCCACATTTTTCAGGCCTTGGTGGCGGATCACCTCAAGAATCGGCTTGCCCGCAGTTCCGCTGGGCTCTCCATCATCCGACTGTTTCTGGATTTCGTCACGCTCACCGATCATGTAAGCAAAGCAGTTATGCGTTGCGTTCCAATGTTTTTTTCGGATATCCTCGATAAAAGCGTTTGCATCCTCTTCGCTCTCTACCGGCATAATGTGGCCGATAAACCGCGATTTCTTGATTACGATTTCCTTGTCGCCGCTTTTTCGAACGGTACGGTAACGATCTATCATTCCTTAGCCCTTTCCCTGATTGGAAAGAAAGCAGTCCCCCGTATAATCCTCAACCGGTGAACTGCTTCCTTCAGCCTTATGTCTATTTTCAGTAGTCTTCGTTATTCAGAAAGTCTGGATTCCAGATCAGCCTTCTCTTTTTCATAGCCTGGTTTGCCAAGCAATGCGAACATATTTTTCTTGTAAGCTTCAACGCCCGGCTGATCGAATGGATTCACGCCTGACAGATAACCGCTGATGCCGCAAGCTTTTTCAAAGAAATAAACCAGATATCCGAAAGAATATGGTGTCAGATCAGGCACAGTTACAATCAGGTTTGGAACCTGTCCATCTGTGTGAGCCAGCATGGTGCCTTGGAAAGCCTTTTTATTCACGAAATCCATCGTTTTGCCTTCCAGGAAGTTCAATCCGTCCAGATCATCCGGATCACTCTCGATGGTAATTTCATGAGCAACCTTCTCCACCTGAATGATGGTTTCGAAAATATTCCGGCTGCCTTCCTGGATGAATTGACCCATGGAGTGCAGATCTGTGGAGAAATCAACGGAAGCTGGATAGATACCTTTATAATCCTTGCCTTCGCTCTCGCCGAAAAGCTGCTTCCACCATTCCGATACATAATGCAGGGCAGGCTCGTAGTTTACGAGAATTTCAATCGCTTTGCCTTTACGGTACAGGGCATTACGAACGGCAGCATATTGGTAAGCTTGGTTCTCGGCAACGTTCGGGTTGCTGAATTCCTTGGAAGCATCAGCTGCGCCCTTCATCATCTCATCAATATTGATGCCGGCAGTAGCGATTGGAAGAAGACCTACAGCTGTCAGTACAGAGTAACGTCCACCCACGTCATCCGGAATGATAAAGGATTCATAGCCTTCTTCTGTTGCGAGTGTTTTGAGCGCGCCTTTTTCTCTATCTGTTGTTGCGTAGATACGTTTTTTGGCTTCTTCCTTACCGTATTTCTTCTCCAAAGCTGCGCGGAAAATGCGGAACGCGATTGCTGGCTCTGTCGTTGTACCGGATTTGGAAATCACGTTAACGGAGAAATCCTTGCCTTCCACCAGATCAAGCAAATGAGTAACATAAGTCGAGCTGATGTTGTTTCCGGCAAAATAAATTTCAGGCGTTTTACGCTTGTCCTTCGGCAGGTAGTTATAGAAGGAATGCGACAGTGCTTCGATGGCTGCACGTGCACCAAGGTAAGAACCACCGATTCCGATGACAATCAGAACATCCGAGTCGCTTTGGATTTTGCTTGCTGCTTTTTGAATCCGTGCAAATTCCTCTTTATCATATGCGCTCGGCAGGTCGATCCATCCGAGATAATCGGAACCTGCACCGGTTTTGTTATGTAGCTGCTCGTGAGCCAGCTTGATCGGTTCTGCAAAATAGTCCACTTCATGTTGGTTGATGAATTCGAGGGCTTTACTGTAATCAAATTTCAATGGGTTAGACATCTGTCGTTACCTCCTGGTTTCATCTCTACTCTACACTCCGAAAAAATAGCTTTAGAATAGGATACTGTAATTTCCTGATACTAGCAAGCATGAGAAAAAAGTCTATCGGCGCACATTCATAGCAGGCAGACCGCGTTTGACGGAAGTTTTTACGGAAGCAGTCCCTCATGGTGTACCCGCAAGCCTCATGGTAAAATAGACAAAGCTACTTCATTTTCGGGATTCACACATACTTTTTTTGAAAAGCATTGTGCGTGATCCTCATTCTGATAGAAAAGGTGATCTCATGAAAAAAATAGGCTTTGTCGGACTGGGAACCATGGGAGCGCCAATGGCTTCCAATCTGCTTAAAAAAGGTTTTGAAGTGACCGTATACAACCGCACGGCTTCCAAATGCGAACCGCTTGTTGCAGAAGGCGCAGCATCGGCTGCTACTCCGCGAGAAGCTTCCGCAGGCCGCGATGTTGTCATCACGATGGTCAGCAATGACGATTCCATCCGTGAAGTGTTTTACGGTGAAAACGGCATCCTGAATTCGCTTATACCGGGCATGACGGTCATAGACTCCAGCACGATTTCTCCGGGACTCGTCAAAGAGCTCGCCTCTTCCGTCCAGGAAAAAGGTGCTGAATTCCTTGATGCGCCGGTGACCGGCAGCAAGCCGGCGGCTGTGGACGGGACACTCGTATTTATGGTCGGTGGCGAAGCTTCCACCCTGGAAAGCTCTTCCGACATTTTTGACACACTTGGTAAAAAGGTCATTCATATGGGACCCAACGGCAGTGGCTCCGTAGCCAAGCTGGCGCATAATACCATGGTCGGCATCAATAACCTGGCCTTGGCCGAAGGCTTTGCAATTGCCACCAAGTCCGGTATTCCTGCAGACAACTTCCTTGAGCTGGTTCAGCTCGGTTCTGCAGGCAGCAAAGCTGCTGATCTCAAAGGCCGTAAAATTATTGAAGCAGACTTCAGCAACCAGTTCTCTTTGGCTTTAATGCTGAAAGATCTAAAGCTTGCTTCTTCCCTGACCGACAGCTCCGGGATTCCAACCCCTCTGCTCAATCTGACCAAGAACCTGTTCCAGGCTGGTCAAACCCAAGGGTATGGAGACGAAGATCTCTCAGCCGTTGTCAAATGCTATGAGGCTTGGATCGGACAAACCATCGGCGGCAAGCCGCTGCAATAAGTTTGACTTGTATCCATCCAAACTATTCATAAAGCAAGTAACGTTTCGAGAAAAGCGGCATGCAGGTTCAAATCGCCGTGTGCATGGATGATAAGAAGGGTAAGATTGCCGATTCGGCAATCTTACCCTTCTTCATTATTCCGCCGGATAGGAGCAACAGTAATCCGTTACACTGAACACTTCCAAAGCGAACTTGGAACGGGCAGGCACATGGAAAGTTGCCGATCCGTTGATTTCCTGCCACGTGTTTTCACCGGGCAGAAGAACTTTTAGCTGACCGGAAACAATCTCCATAATTTCCGGGCCGTCCGTACCGAATTCATAAGTGCCTGGAAGCATAATGCCGAGCGTTACCTTGCTTCCGTCTTCTTGGATCACGGTCCGGCTGGTTACCTGACCGTCATAATAAATATTCGCTGCTTTGACAATCGTTGCGTTCTTCAATTGCGACATGAATACTCACTGCTCCTCATCTTCTGGAACTTGATCTATGCAGGGATTAAACGCTTAGAGCAGCGCTTTGACGCGGCTAACTACGTTTTCCACCGTAAATCCGTATTCTTTGATAACTCTGTCCCCAGGAGCGGATGCACCGAAGGTCGTGATGCCAAGAATATCGCCTTTGTCGCCAACATAACGTTCCCACCCGAAAGTCTGCGCCATTTCAATAGCAAGGCGGGCTTTCACGTCAGGAAGAATGACGGAATCCTTGTAAGCTTGATCTTGTTTCTCGTACAGATCCCAGCTTGGCATGCTGATGACACGTACTTCAATGCCCTCTTTAGCGAGTTCTTCCTGAGCTTTGACAGCCAGTTGAACCTCGGAGCCTGTCGCGATAATTTGGGCAACCGGTTTGCCATTCTTCGCATCGGCTACCACGTACGCACCGCGTTTGATACCTTCTTTTGCACCGTCAACTGTGCCGGCCAGAATTGGCAGGTTTTGACGAGTCAATACCAACGCCACAGGGTTCTCCTTGTTTTCTACGGAATAAGCCCATGCAGCAGAGGTTTCATTGCCATCAGCCGGACGGATAACAGTCAGACCCGGAATGATACGCAGGGAAGCCAGCTGTTCGATTGGTTCATGCGTTGGTCCGTCTTCACCAACTGCGATACTGTCATGTGTCAACACGTAAGTAACAGGTAGTTTCATGATGGAAGCCAGACGCACCGCTGGACGCAGATAGTCGGTGAACACGAAGAATGTGCCGCCGAACACTTTAACGCCACCATGGAGCATCATACCGTTCATGGCTGCAGCCATACCAAATTCGCGTACCCCGAAGTAGATGTTACGGCCTTCGCGGCTTTGCGGTGTAAAGTTAGCCAAACCGTTCAGATGAGTCATGGTGGAGCTTTCAAGGTCGGCAGATCCGCCCGTAAGCTGAGGCACGTTGCCTACAAGACCGTTCAAGGCATTACCGGAAGCCACGCGGGTGGAAACGGCTTTATCTTCTACGGCGTACTTCGGCAGATCGGCATCCCAGCCTTCTGGCAGATCGCCGGCAACAGCTGTATCGAACTGAGCTGCAAGTTCTGGATAAGCCTTTTTATAAGCTTCGAACTGCTCATTCCATTCCTTGTTCACTTTCACGCCATGCTCCTTCACTTTTGCGAAGTGTGCACGCACTTCATCCGGAACATGGAAATCTTCCTCGTATACCCAGTTGTAGAATTCCTTGGTCAGCTTGGCTTCGTCGGAACCCAGCGGAGATCCGTGCGTACCACCGTGGCCGCCTTTACCCTGCTTGTTCGGGCTACCGTAACCGATGATCGTTTTCACTTCGATCAGGGTTGGTTTTTCCGTTTCAGCTTGAGCTTCAGCAATCGCTTTTTCGATGGCAGGAAGATCGTTTCCGTCTTCAACCCGCAGCACTTGCCAGCCATAAGCTTCAAAACGCTTTTGAACATTTTCAGAGAAGGAGAGGTTCAATTTTCCATCCAGGGAAATGTCATTGGAATCATATAGTGTGATCAATTTGCCGAGCTTCTGATGACCAGCCAGGGAAGCTGCTTCCGAAGAAATACCTTCCATCAGGTCGCCGTCGCCGCAAATCGCGTATGTGTAATGATCAACAACATTGAATTGATCTTTGTTGTATGTTGCAGCCAGCTGTGCTTCAGCCATAGCCATACCAACCGCCATCGCAATACCTTGGCCCAGAGGTCCAGTCGTTGCGTCAACGCCCGCTGTATGTCCGAATTCAGGGTGACCTGGTGTCAAGCTTCCCCATTGACGGAACTGCTTCAGTTCTTCCATCGGAAGATCGTAGCCGCTTAGGTGCAGCAAGCTGTACAGAAGCATGGAGCCATGTCCTGCAGACAATACGAAACGGTCACGGTTGATCCAAGTTGGATTTTCCGGATTGTGGTTCATCGTTTTGGCGAACAATTGGTAACCCATTGGCGCTGAGCCCATAGGCATGCCGGGGTGTCCGGAATTCGCCTTCTCGATGGCATCGATAGCCAAAGTACGAATGGTGGTGATCGAAAGATTATCGATAGTCGAATTCTCTTTTTTGTCGATCGCTTGATTCTTGTCAGTCATGTTTATCCTCCTCAGTCATTCTGGGAAATTTAAAAGCGGCAGCGATGCTGCTTCATAATCCTGGTTAAATCAACTACAATGAACACAAAAGAAAGGCGTTAAAAGCCTTCTCCAGCCTGCGGATTATGAAGAAGCTCCGCTTGAATGTTTCATTTTGACTTATTGTAACACTTGGCAGTCTTCTTTTCCATATCCTTTATCACCATTCCCTGCCGGGAACGTCATTATGCGGCAGCGTTTGACATCATTCAGAACGATAAAAAATCTTAATATACCGCTGATTAAAGCGGTCACATTTGGAGTATTCTTTTCTTTCTTCCTGAAATAATTTGTCACAATTTTTTATCTGCCCAATTCTTTTTACGGGAGGTAAGCCTTCTGGATAACCGTCTGAAACGCCTCGTCCTGTCCCCTGCCTTCTGGATCAACGGGCTCATCTGTGGTCTGCTTGGCGGAATCATTCTCGGTATTTTTCTCAGGCTAGCCGAGCACATGACCGGGCATCTGGTGTACCGCCTGCTGCTGAACGTTGATTTTGTAAGCTTTCTGCCGCCGATGATACCTGAGTGGCTCGAATTTGCCCTGCATCTGATGGTGTCCGTTGGAATCGGGATTCTTTATTCCGGGTGGAACATGCTCAGCCCGAAACCGCATCGTCTGCTGGGAGCCCTGATCCTGGGCCTCCTGTCATCACTGCTGTTTTTCCCGCTGGCAGCCCTGTCCGACCGAGCGCCCTCGCCTGTAGATATGACTGCTTTTACCTGGTGGTTTACCGGACATCTTCTGTACGGCTTCATGCTCTATGTCTCAGCAAGAATACTGAATCCGTCTTATAGAATTGCCAAATCCAAAAAGGCATAGTCCTATTCATTAACCGCAATGGATGAAAAACATGCAGCCGAAATAAAAATTGCAATGTATAGTTTTGGCACGGCCGCTGACACTTTACGTCAAAGAGAATTTAGCTAAACATGCGTACCTCGGCTTGATGGGTAGCATTTATCAACAAATCGGCACGCAACAAGAGACCCGCATTGGATTCATCGCGGGTCTCTTGTTCTGTATTCTTGCCGATCCGGCCCGGTTAGCGCGTGTTGCGCTTGCGGGCAGCCAGCAGGCGGTCCATCGAAGCGGACCGCTCCTCCTGCGGTGGCTTGGGCTCTGCCGCCGCCTTTTTGCCCGGCGCAGCCACCGGCTGCCGGGCTGCCTGCGTCCCGCGCGGCCCCTCGGCGCCAGCCGCCGCCGGGCGGGACGCCCCGGAAGCCGGACGCTTCGCTCCGGCTTCCTCCGGCGCAACGGCGCGTGCCTGCGGCTGCGCCGTTGCTTGCGGCGGCGCTGCGGAGCCGCCGCCGTAGAAGGCCGCGGCGCGCTGCTTGCGCGCGGCGAGCCTGCCGAGGCCGGCGTCTGCGGGCTCCGTCCCGCCGGCCGGATGTTGTGGCCGCCTGCGGAGCAGGGCGGCCAGGCGGGCGCCGATCAGGCCCCATGGGAGGGCCAGGCGGCGCACCGCAATATCCGCGACCCAGAGAATCAGGGCCGCGATAAGCAGCGCATAGCTGAGATCATGCAGCTGCCGGCTTGGGCGCGGAGCCGCAGCGAATAGCTGCTCCGGCTTGTCCCAGGAAAGCACGCGTCCGCCGGTCATTTCGGCAAGCCGCCCCAGCTCCTGCTTCGCGTCGCCCGACTCAATCCGGTATTCGGGCGAATATGGGACAATCAAGCCGCTTGGCATGGCTACGCTTTTCCCATTGCTATCCTGAAGCGACATCAGAAAGGAGCCCGGTTGTTCCACCGTAATTTCCCCACTGTAGCTTCCCGGGGATTCCTGAACCAGATCCACCGTGCTCGGCTGCAGCTGGTCGCCGGTGATCACAGCCTGCAGCTGCTCCGGTCCGTTGCCTCCGGCGGCATTCACTTCGAACCGGACCTTGTTGCCTTCCACTTGTGTTTTCACTTCATATGGCGAAGCCGTAAACTGCGGGAAAGTCCATTTCACCATCTGTGTCAGCACATTCGAGAAGGCCTGCCACGATACCCAGTCCTTCGACCATTTGCCCATCAGATCACTCGTCCAGGCAACCGTCCTTCCTGATCCATATTGCCAGCGGACCAGCAGCGGATCAGGCTCCGGACTGGATAGCACCGTCTGTGCGGCCGGTTTTGCCGTGGTCGCTACATAACCGTAGATTTGCGGTACCCCGTTTTCAAACAGCTTTCCCCAGTCTCCCGCGTCCTGCAATGCAGGAACAAACGGCTTATCCACAATATAGGATTTCGAAATCATCGCGGCTTCCCGGCTGAATATGGCCGGAATCGTCGTTTCATCCTCCGCCATGTAGAACCGGCCCTTGGCACCATCGGCAAGACTCTGCAGTAGATTCACATCAGAATCTGAACCTACGGCTACCGTAGACATGGTGATTTTTTCATCCACCATTTGCGCAAGCAGCGATCCGTATGCGTCGTTGCCGGCCGACTGGCCGTCCGTCATCAGGATGATATGCTTGCGCTGGGCCTGAACCTTCAGCATCTCCTCGACAGCCGAGGCTGCCGCAGGATAGATGTCCGTTCCGCCTTCGCTTTGGATGGATTGAATCTGATCAATGACTTCTTCCTTTTTATTATCCAGCTTCATCGGCGGCACGACCCACCAATTGCTTGAATCAAAAGCCAGAACACCGACGGTATCCCTGGAACGCAGCATTTGTACGGTACGTATGGCGGCTTCCTTGGCCATCTCCATTTTGTCTCCGGACATACTGCCCGATCGGTCAATGACCAGAATCAGCCCGAGCGACGGGATTTGACGCTTGCCCTCCAGCTCCATGGATACCGGCAAAACGCGTTCGATCGGCGTTTTAAAATACCCGCCCATGCCGTAGCTATCCTCGCCGCCAGCCATCATAAAGCCGATGCCGTAGCTCTTTACAGCCTGTTCAATCATTTCCATCTTACGCTCACCGACCTGGTCGGCGGATACGTTGTTAAAAACAATCGAATCATACGCTGCATATTTAGCCATTTCATTCGGCAGCAGCGCCGGATTTGGCATGACCTCATACTGCACCAGTCCTGACGACAATGCCGATGTGATATTCGCAGAGGTCCCCTTCTTGCCTTCAACAATCAGCACTTTCGGTGGACCGTCAACTCGTGTAAAGGCATATCCGGCATTGTTGGCCGACTGCTGATCACCCTCCATGAAGATTTCTGCCCGGTAACGATGCAGTCCTGTCGTTTTAGCCAAAGCTTTGACAGCGTAACGATTTTCTCCTGCGGCAATATCGACGGTTTCTCTGCCGATTTCACGGCTGTCTTCATAAAGCCTTAGCTCTCCACGGCCTTTGTAAGTACTTTGTACAAGCACTTCAATGGAAAAGGATTCTGCCTGATAGAGCTTCTGAGGCACGCTCACTTCTTCTACCGACACATCCTTCACCTGCCGTGAAGGCGACTGCAGGACATCCACGGCGATACCCTGATCCTTCAGCATCCGTCCTGCCGCAAGCATGCTCCCTACGTTTTCCTTGCCATCACTGATCAGTACGATCCGGGAATCAGAGCGTCCATCCAGAAGATTGCCCGCCAGCATGAGTCCCGATTCCAGGTTCGTAAAGTCAGGGTTCTGCGCCGCATTCAGTTTTAAGCTTTCCGGCAACCGGGGCAGCAGCTTCTGTTCGTAGGCAGCTTGCAGCGAAGAGGAGACGACTCCGATGGTATCATCCTCTTTTTTAGAAACGGCTGATTTCATCATCCATGCCTCAGCCTGCCCTGACTCCGGCATACTTGCAGATCTGTCCACCAGGTAGACAACTTTTTTCTGCTGAAGCACGGTATAGGACTGCAAACCCGAAATGGCCAAAATCAATAGCAATAGCACAGCAGACCTGAGTATCACGGCCGCTTTTTTCCGCGCGCCGGATAAACGAAAGTCGGAACGATACGCATAAAACATAACCGCCGCCAGCGGAATGAGCAGGAGCAGCAGCCAAGGGTGATTAAATTGAACGCCCACGCTGATACACCCCCCATTCCACTAAAATAATCAATAATGCTAACGAAGCAAGCAGCGTGATGAGCGATACTTGCCGCTCATCGCTATGGCTTTTGGCTGGAACTGAGTCTGAAACCGTAGTTGCAGGCGTTTCTTTCCCATCTTTTGCAATCTGGCCTATAGCAGCAAGCTTGGCGTTGGCCTCGCCCCACTGCGCCTCATACGGATCAGCAGCGGATTCAGCGAGATACTCAAGCTTCTTCCCAGCGCTGTTTCTCTGTTCAAAAGCATACAGCCCAGGAACAGGAGGCACCTGCTGCAAGGCATTGATCCCTTTTTCTCCGGTTTCCGCCTCCAGATTCTGCACCTTCATTTCTCTGGCCATCCCATCTTTGGCGACCCAATGTGCTGACACGGTATCCGCAGCGATCGGAATTTCCACACGCGTTCCCGCTGTCAGACGACCCAGGCTTTTACCGCCGCTCTCTGTCAGCCATGATACGGCTTCATGGACCACAATCGGAAACTCCGACGATAACGGAAAGTCTGTTTCCTGCAGATTGAACAAAAAGGACAAACGCTGCTCCCCTTTTTCAGTCCCCGCAATGATAGCCGGGTGGTTCTCAATGCTGACGATCGGCGTCGCCCAGTCCGGCAGCTTGCGATCCAGTACACTGCCGATATAAACACCGTTATAGCTTACATAGCGGTTTACCGGATGATTGGCAAGCCTCGGCTGCCCTCCGTTCACATTGACTTTGTTTCCGCCGCCTCCGAGCGTCCATACCGGTGTACGGTCCAGCAGCTTCTTCCACTCACCCTGGGCAGTAAAAGCTGGAGCTGCTCCGTCAATGACGATTAGATCAGGCTGTTTTTCAGGAACAGCTGTCCCGCTGGCGTCGCCTGGGTTGGCGTCTATACCTTCCTGAGGCAAAGCCATTTTAACGACCTCAGCCCCCGTCAGCTGAAGCCCCTTCTCCAGAAACAGATTGCCTTGGGTCATCAGCAGAATCCGCGGCGTCTCATTATGCTGCGAAAAGGCGTAGGCCTCATTGTCCGCTTGATAATCGTCGCTTCCCTCCAGCTCAGCCCGGTATACCTCCGCGGCGGGTAAGTCCCGGAAGGTCAGCGTAAGCGATGCACCCGGCTTGATCTCTGCAGAGGATGTTTTGATCAGCTTGCCATCCCCGTACAGATTAAACTCCGCCTGCTTCGCGGCCTTGCTGCTGTTTTTCACGACTGCTACAGCTGTTTTCCCGCTTGATTCATCTTTCACGCCAAACTGCTGCAGACCCAGGTTGAAGCCTGCTTCTGAGTCCAAGGTTACGACCTTTACCGGCGCTTGAAAGAGAATCGATGAAGGATCTCCCTTCCACTGTCCATCGGTAAAGACAACAACCTCCGCATCGGATTCATCCCGGGTCAGCGCCGAGGCGAGTGATAGCGTTTCATTATAGGAGGCTTTGCCAAAATAGGCCTGCAGTGAATCGATAGCCTCGTTGGCGCGTCCATGATCTTTTTCCCGGGAAATGACTACATTCGGCTCCGCATTCATGCTGAGGAGGGTGACATCGCTATTCTTGGCCTCCTGCTTAATATAATCCTTCATCTCCTGCTTCAACTGCTCCAGACGCTCCTGAGAAGGCTGACCGGATGGCATGCTTACTGCACTCATACTTCCGGATGTATCCGCCACCAGCACAACATGCTCTTTTCCGCCCCCTGAAGACCATAGATACGGCTTCATTAGAGCAAACACGAGGAGTGCAGCGGCAAGCAGCTGCAGCCAAAGCAGGAGCCTGTTCTGCAGCTTTTGCCAAGGCCGGTTTGCCTCCAGATTCTTCAGGACTCTCTGCCATAGCAGGTGGCTGGGCACTTTGGTGTCGAGAAATTTGCGTTTAAGCAGATACATGGCCAGAATCGCCGGTATGCTAAGACCGAACCAAAGCCCGAGCCATGAACCGATTCCCACTTGGATCCCCCCTTTCCTTACGTTCTCGAATCGATTAGACCCTTACCAGACCGGCTCCCGCTAACACGCCGAAGACAGCTTCCTGCAGCGTCATATCGCTTGACAGCGTGACGAATGAAATACCTCGTTCGGAAGCTATTTTCCGTAATTCATTCTGATAGTGTTCCAGCTCATCACGGTAACTCTGAAGCACACGTCCAGTGATGGCGACTTCCTTGCCGGTGTTCAGCTCGCTATCCACAAGCCGTAAATCTCCGCTAAGATCCGGGTTGATCTCCTCCGGTGACAGCACCTGCACGAGGACAACCTCCTGGCGGGCTCCCGCCAAACGGGAAAGAATGCTGCCCATCGCGGACTCGCCTTCTCCAAGCCAGAAATCGGAAAAGATCCAGGTCATTCCGGGAAGGCGCGGCATGGCACCGGGCTCTCCCAGCGCTGATGATAGACTGCCTTCTCCTCCGGGAGGAGCATCATGCAAAAATTGAAATAGCCTCATGGTAGAACCCCTGCCCCGCAGTACAGGCAAACGGCCATCCAGCCGATCGCTGTAACAATAGGCTCCGACCCGTTCATACGAGCAGAGCGCAATATAACCGATGCTGGCAGCAAGCCTCTTGGCAAAAAGCAGCTTATTCACGGCCGCCTCGCGGCCTGGCTTCCCATCAGATAACGAACCGCCGAAGTCCATTGAAGCGGAGCAGTCCACATACAGGCTGACCATTAACTCCTGCTCATCCATAAACTGCCTTACAAACGGCTTTCCCGTGCGGGAATATACGCCCCAATCAAAGCGGCGGATATCGTCCCCGGGTGCATATGAACGATAATCAGCGAATTCTAGCGAAGAGCCGAGCCTGCTTGAACGCCGCTTGCCCTGAAGTGTGCCAGCAACCCGTCTGCCTGAACCGAGCGCGAGCCTTTCCAGGCGCACCATCCAGTCCGGTGGCAGCAGATGGGCGCTGGTCATGATCGCCCTCCGAGGGCCTGAAGCATCTCGCCTACGACCTGATCAGTCGTAATACCCATGGCCTGTCCTTCAAAGTTCAGGAATATCCGGTGACGAAGTGCAGGTATGGCTACAGCGTTAATATCACTCTGGGCAAGATGCATTCTTCCCTGGCATACCGCACGCACCTTGCCGGTAGAAATAATGGACTGAATTCCGCGCGGTCCGGAACCGAAGCGCACATATTTCTTCACGCCCTCCGGTGCAGACTCTTCTTCGGGATGTGACATCATCAGCAGTCTCGCCGCATAGTCGAGCACCTCGTCAGCGACCAGCACTTCTCTTGCCCCATGCTGGATTTCCAGCAGCTCTTCCGATCCCGCCTGCTTCACGATCGTAGGCTGGTGATTTGAAGTCGTTCTCTTTACGATTTCTTTGAGCTCCTCCGCTTTTGGATAAGGCACGAGTATTTTAAGGAGAAACCGGTCAAGCTGCGCCTCTGGCAGCGGATAGGTCCCTTCGTTTTCAAGCGGATTTTGAGTCGCCAGTACGAAAAATGGATTCGGTAGACGGTGCGTCTCATTCCCGACGGTCACGGTCTTCTCCTGCATAGCTTCCAGCAGCGCGCTCTGGGTCTTCGGTGTGGCACGGTTGATTTCATCCGCCAGTACAATGCTGCTGAATAGCGGTCCCCTTTGGAACGTCATCGCGGTCTCACCTTGTCTTCCGAAAGATAGAATCTGTGTCCCGGTAATGTCGCTTGGCATCAGGTCAGGCGTAAATTGAACGCGTGAAAAGGACAGGTCAAGGGTGTCTGCAATCGTGCGGACCAGCATCGTTTTCCCCAGTCCCGGAATGCCTTCCAGCAGCGCATGTCCTCCGGCAAAAATGCACCAAAGCATCTGCTCCACAACCTCCTGCTGGCCAACAATGATCTCACCGATCTGATTGCGCACGCGCGATATCGTTTCTTTCCAGGCCTCAGGCTGGATTTGGGTTTCCTGCATCTTTACGCTCCTCCTGGTTCCCTTAAATATGGATATATTCGTTACCGCGATCTCTTACATCTCACGGATTCGGGTTAATTCCGGTAAAATAGCTCTCGACCAAGCCCTGCATCTGCTGCGGCAGCTCCTGCCGCCCCAGCGACTTCTTGGCCTCGGCCTCGTATTCTTTGTACACTTCCTCGTACGGTCGGCTCGCCCCATCGACGGCAGGAGAAACTCCGCCTTTCTGGATGGTGCCGCCCTGGCCCTTCAGTGGTCCCTTGTCATTTTGCTTATTACCACTGCCTTCAAACTTGCGCGGTGTCATGACGAGATTGCGTCCTCCTGCCCCCATACCGGCACCCGGCCCTTGACCGGCTCCCTGGCCGCTTCCAGAACCACTTCCGTTGCCCGAGCCGCTGCCATTGCCTGAACCGCTGCCGTTACCCACACCCTTACCTTGTGTTCCGCTGCTTCCAGGTGAAGCGGAATCACTATCTTCCGGATCCGCTTCGCCGGACTCTTCGGCCATGGCAAGCTCTTCGGCGCTGCCGCCGCTGCTCCAGGCGTCCGATACCTGCATGCCTGATGCGGTCATTTGCGAAGCCAAACCAAGTCCCTGAGAGGCCAGCTTGGAACTCATGCTGGAGGCGGCCGCCGACTGGCTCGAAGCGGCTGCGCGAGCCGCTAACGCTTTGGACATTGCTGCTTCAAGATCGCTGAGAGCTTCATCTACTTCTTTATCCTTTGCCCCTTCAGCCAGTGCCTTTTCAGTCTTTTTCAAAGCATCCTTCAGCGCCTGGGTCTCCGGGTTTTTAGCAGCCTCATCCGCCAGCTTGCTCAGCGCCTCCTTGAGTTGCTTCTTTTGCTCCGGGGAAAGCTGCTTCACCTGCTGCTTGAAATTCTCCATTGATTTTTTGAGATCTTCCGACTTTCCCTGAGCAAGACTCTTGCCTAAGGATGACATATTCGGAGTGTCCTGCATTTTCTTGCCCAGCTCAGATAATTTCTGAACGGCCGCTTCTTGCTTCGCAGCTGTTTTTTCCATCTCTTTCATTGTTTTCTCCAGCTCAGCCAGCGCTTTTTCCGGATCCTTCTTCCCATCCAGATTTTTTTGCAGCGCTTTGAGAGAATCCTCGAGTGGTTTTTTTACGGCTGGATCAAGCTCTTGTGTCCGAAGTTGCTGTACCAGCTGCTCCGTCTTCTGTTTCTGGTCCTGCACCCATCCCTTTTGGCGGGCTGCCTCAGCAAGCTTTGTATCCATGGGACTTGGCAAGATGGAGAGCCCGGCCCCAACTGCAAGAAAAATGCAGCAAGCAATCGCTACTTTTTTATAGCTCGGGTATGGAAGTCTGCTTTTGAGATGAGCCGTGAAGCTGCTTCCATACGCCTCCGCCTGCTTACGCTGCCAGTGGGCTGCGGGAGTTTCCTGCTCAGCAAAAGAGAGAGCCGTCACCATCATATCGCTCCGCTCGGCTCCACCGGTGGCCGCATCCATGGCCTGCGCTGCCTCTCTTTCCTTCACGCGGTATAACAAGCCCCAGGCAGCCCCCGTAATAAAGCCGGCCAATACAGCTGCCAGTGCCAGATAACGGTAGAATGGAATCGGCCACAACCGGGCCACGAGCAGCAGAAGGATGGCTGCACCAAGTCCGGCGGCAATTCCGTATAAAGAATAGCGGATGAGCCGGAACTGCTGGAGTCGTGACTTCGCTTTGAAAACCGCACTCCGAATGGCGTCCATAAGCTGTCCTCCTTTGTTCGTTCAATTTTTTAGATGCATCATCTACTTAGCAAATACATTTTATGAATGATCGCTTGCACTCGTTTCCAAAGCTGAAGCCTGGTTGTCCTGAACTTTGGATTTACGTCTTGCCACCGGACGAATTCGGCGGATACTGATCCATAAAGAAGCGATGATCACCACGCTGTATACCAGCACAAACTCCTGCCACAGCTGAATCGGCGCATTCGAGTTCAAGTTACCGTTCCGGAGCATAAAGGCCTGCTTTGAAAAGCTGGGTTCAAACAGACTGATCAGTGCCCCCGCCGGGTTAAGGCCCAGAATATAACCGACAAAAGAGTACGTTGTCGCTGTGCTTGGCGTGGAGTAATAGCTCCGCTGAACAATGCTCATGATGAATAAATACAAGAGGCCTGTCAGAAGAAAGATGCATAACGCGACGCCATACGTCACAATGACGGCAACCATGGTCCGTTTAAAGAGCGTTGAGAACAGCACTCCAAGTGACCCTAGAAGCAGCATGACAAATAAATAGAACAAAAAGATAAAGATCATCTGCTTCAGCGAAATACCTCCGTACAAGAAAACGATGCTGTAGATCGGCATGGTCGCTACAATAATGAGGGTCATGAAGCTTAAGGAAGAAAATAGCTTGCTCAATATGATGGTCGATGAGCTTTGCTGGGTCGTCAGCAGCATGCTCAGCGTCTGCTTTTCCCGTTCACCGCTGATGACTCCCGCCGTCAATGCGGGTGCCATAAACGCAATCAGCACCAGCTGCGCGAAGCTGAGCACATAGAACATCATACGGCCTGCGCCTGAATTGAAGGATTGGTTTCCCTGGTTGCCCAAATAAAGCGTGATATATATGAATCCCAGCGCAATCAGGCCGAGTACCAGAATATAGGCCAGCAGGGAAATCGACGATCGCGGTGTCCGCATTCGCAGTCGGAATTCTTTGTCCAGCACCGGATTTATCCATTTGCGGCTCCAGTTCATACGGCAGGCCCTCCTTTGGTGATTTCGAGGAATACATCCTCCAGATTGGTTTGTGCCTCATGAAAGGAAATAACAGCATATCCCCACGAGATGATCTTCTGCAGAAGCTGCACCTGCTCCAGGTCTCCGCCGCCAAAATGCACATGGATGCCTGTATTATCGGAGAGCACGGCTGACACCATGGCCTCATCCTGCAAGCGTGCAGCAAGCTCCTCTTCCCGTTCCATCACGCGAATATGAAGCACTTTTTTGACGCGCAGCCGGGCCTGAATGTCCGCAACCCTGCCCTGTGCCACCATCTGCCCATGCTCGATGACACCGATCTCATCCACCATTTCCGCCAGCTCCGGCAAAATATGCGAGGAAATAATGATCGTCTTGCCCATTTGCTTCAGCTCTTTTAATATTTCGCGCATTTCAATTCTTGCCCTTGGATCAAGGCCGGAAGCCGGCTCATCCAAAATAAGCACCTTCGGATCATGAATCAAGCATCGTGCCAGACAGAGCCGCTGCTTCATTCCCCGGGAGAGGCCATCTACATAGACATCACTTTTGTCGCTCAGATTCACAAGCTCCAGCAGCTGCGGAATCAGCTTCTCACGTTCGCCGCGCGGGATATTGTAGCTGGCGCCGTAAAAATGCAGATATTCCGTCGTTTTCAGCTGATCATACACACCGAAGAAATCCGGCATATATCCGATTCTTTTACGCACTTCTTTCGGATGCTGGGTTACGTCAAAGCCGTCTACTTTGGCAATGCCCGACGTCGGCAGCATCAAGGTCGCCAATATCGACATGGTCGTCGATTTGCCGGCACCATTGGGTCCAACGAATCCAAATACAGTCCCTTCGGGAATATAGAGATTTATATCTTTTAATGCATCGAAATTGCCGTAACGTTTACTTAAATGCTGAATGTCTATCATGGCTTCACTGCCCCCTCTACCGCTAGCTCGGGCAGCATCAGCTCCGTCGCTTCCTTGGCTGTCAGCTTGATGCGGATACGTCCCTGCGAAGCATATTGATCATTTGGATTTGCCGCGCTCCACTGCTTGGATGCATCCCATTTGATGAGCTCCCAGTCCTGCTTTTTATAATTAAAAATATAATATTCCGTTTGTTTGCCAGGATTTTTAGCTTGAAGCTTCACCATGCCACCCGTCATTTTTTTCATATCCGGTACGTCATAGTCAAATGTGATATATCCCTGCTCGATATGGCTGATTCCGTTTGGCTGCTCATACCAGTTCGGAGAAGCCACTTGATTGACAATCGGTGTGATAAAGCCCAGAGGTATCTTCACCTTCCCATTTTGTGTCCAGCTAACAGCCACCGGCTGAAGCCATAGGTTCAATTGATCACTATCAATATCGCGTCCATCATTACGATAGTTAAACAGCTTATCCTTGCTGAATGCCACGATGTAAGCATCTTGAGCTGACCATGCGGAACCCTGAAGATAGTTGTCCAGCATGCCTCTCTCCCGGTTGTAAGGATCCTGTCCACCCGAATTGTTCTGGAACATGGCAAAGCTCAGCATGCCGTTCCGGACGGCTTGTGCGTTTTTGACCGATGCAAGAGAAATGGATTTCCCTTGCTCCAAATCTCCCAGCGGATAAAGTTTCCCGCCGACAACGAGTCCGGCATGAGTCAGACTTTTGGATGTCGTGTTCACGACTTTCCCGTCAATGTCACCCTTATCATTAATAAAGAGACTGACCTCTAATTGGCCCAGGCCTTCATTTTGGGAACGCCGTTCCACCCAGAGCTTGGCCAGGGACCACTGAGGCATGTCCAACAGCTCAACTCCTGTCTCTTTGGAACCAACCTCTACCAGACTCAGACTGTCAGCTGATCCAGAGAATGAACCTCCGTCCCGCTGGATCGTCACATAGGAGTTGGCAGGCAGTTCCAGATGATAGTCTCCGCTTCCCGGCGAAAAGAAGGCTGTCGCGCTTTTGACTTTTCCCTGTCCGCGGCCGTCCAGCTCCACCACGTTGAGAGTATGGGCAAGCTCCTTTGTTTTATCAGAAGCACCAATGAAATACACCGTACCGCTTGCGATTACTGCGATTAAAGGGATCATCCACCATGCCCATTCGCGCTTGTCCACTCTTTTTAATAGCAGGTAAAGCAGCGGCGCAACGACAACCGCATAAATAACGATCAACCAGGCCAGAACCTGAAACGAAGGCATTTTAAGCGATGGAAAGAAGTTCAGGATATAGCTCAGATTCATTAGTGGATTGTAATTCCCGCGCATGGCGTTCAGGTTGCTTGTTTGAAGTTCAGTGCCGAGCAGCGCAGACCATACAGACGGATGGCCCGCCCACGAGGCAATCGGTTCCTGAGTGATATCATAAGCAGCGTAAAGCACCTTGCCAGTCTCCACCTGCCGACTCGCAAACAGCGGCTTGCCTCCGGTGGTGTACATCAGCTTCGCATCCTTTACCAATTCAGCATCGGATAACGTAAGCTCTCCTCCCAAATTCAGCTTTGAAGCCCCGCCTTTGGCGCTTCCCTGCTTGAATGCTCCCAGCTTTTCCAGCTCGGGCAGCGACGTCACGCTGAATGTCCCTTTATACTTGACCGGTGATATTTCAGCAAAAGGGGCTGCTGTTTTCGGGTAAGCCGCTCCGCCTCCAAGTATCAGCTGACCTCCGGTTTTGACCCATTGCTCAATGGATGTGACCTGTGCCGGAGTGAGCGTGTCGGACGCGAAGCGGTCGAACACAAGCACATCCAGTCCATCCATCAGCATCGGATCTTCAGAAATATCCTTCTGCTTCATATGCATGACGATTATTTTTGAATTGCCGCTTTGCAGGACCGCGAGAAAGTTCATCGCATCCGGATCATCGGACAGCACACCGACATTCGTGGAATTAATAGTAGCACCGTTGATATAGCTGTCAGTGCCGTTAGAAAAGCTGATGAGCTTCCCCTTCTCGACAGATCCTTCATAAAATCTCACTGTATTATTGTTTTTGTTATACTGCTGCCCTGGAATAGCCAGGACAACCTCCTTGGGCGTATCCTTCGGCAGCTCGACATGCTGTACATAAGAAGAAGGACTGTTTCCGAATTGGTTCTGCAGCACCTGGAAGACAATATCTCCCGACAGGTCCTGATTGCTTGTAAGTGTTAGCTTCAGTGGATTCCAAGTCCCATTTTTAATCATCCCGCTGTAGCCGGCTTCACTTTTCACAATAATGGAAGGCTTGTCATCGGCATGCGCAATCCCGGTGCCAAGTCCAAGCTGAAGCAGCAAGAGTAACGCCATGGCCCACAAAGGAAGCCTAGTCCACTTCATATCACGTTTTATCAAAGACAACATGTATACCCCTCTCTAATCAATGCTTGATTTGATCTTACGATATTAAAGACGCTTCGTTTCTTAAGTTTCACTTCAATATTCTAAAAATTTTCTAAAGAAAATTTTGTTGAAAGTACTTTACAACAGAAAAACTTGCTTATATTGGGCCTTTTTCGCAGCTAAATCAGATGTCATGGGCTCGCATAAAACCTGGGCATGCTGATAAAAAAAGCCCGCTTCTCTCGAAGCAGGCTTTTGCGGTAAAACATTCATTTGACTTGTAAAAAGGGATCTTAACTGGTTTTCCGGACGAAGAACGCCGGATTAACCGTTAAATACGACCGTTTTATTTTCATGAACCAGAATTCGGTCCTCAATATGCCATTTGACAGCTCTGGCCAGTACGACACGCTCAATGGTGCGCCCGATCCGCTTCAATTCGCTGACATCATCGCGGTGGCTGACCCGCTGTACGTCCTGCTCAATGATCGGACCGCCATCCAGCACTTCCGTGACGTAGTGGGCAGTGGCTCCAATAATTTTCACGCCCCGCTCATAAGCTTGGGCATAAGGCTTCCCGCCGACAAAAGCCGGGAGGAATGAATGGTGAATATTGATAATCCGATTCCGGTAATGCTCAATAAAGGTCGGAGAGATAATCTGCATGTACCTTGCCAAAATAATCACATCAATATCGCTGCCTACAACTTCAAGCTGGCGCTGCTCGGCTTCTTGCTTCGTATCTGCCGTTACCGGAATATGATGATAAGGAATGCCAAAGGATTCTACATACTCCTTCATATCCGGATGATTGCTGACAACCATCGCAATTTCTGCGTCAAGATCTCCCGCCTGCCATTGCCACAGCAATTCAACCAGACAGTGATCCTCCTTCGAGACGAAGATCGCCAGTCTTTTCTTGCGGCTGACATTGTAGATTTCCCATTGCATACTGAATGTTGCTGCCACAGGCGCAAACTTTTCTTCCAGATCAGGCAATCGCTCCTCCAGATCAGCCAGATCGAACTCAACACGCATGAAGAACATGCCGCCCTCCGGATCCATCGTATATTGATCGGATTGAACGATGTTCGCTCCATGCTGATGCAGAAAATGCGATACGGCGGCGACGATTCCAGGTCCATCCGGGCAAGAAATGAGCATACGCGCGCGATTTTGATGTGCTTGTGACGCAGATGTAGCGTTCTTTTTGACATGTAGTTCCATGAGACTCCTGCTCCTCCCTAATACGATCTCTCTAATATGAATGCCTATTTCAGGGCTTCTTTGCCTGCCAGACAGGCGATCAGCCGCTCATTGATTTGTTTCTCGCTCAGATCAGGGAACAATTTGGCTTCCGTAATCATGTCATACAAGCGTTCCAGCGGTTCCCGAGAATCAGCCTTCTTCGCTTTGGCATCGTTTTTGAGCAGTGTCCACACATCCAGTACGAACTGGCGGGGATCGATGTCCTGCTTTGCATAAAAACGATGCAGATCGTCCACCTGATTAATAAACTCTGCACCAAAGCGTTCTGATACATTGCCGCGCAGAAGTGCAATTTCAATCTCGTACATCGGACTCTGCGTTTTGGCATCCTTGCCGATCCAAGGCGTTTCCAGAATGAACGGTCTGCCGGCAAGCTTTTCGTGATGTACGACATTGTTGATCGTATCAAAACCAATCCAGCCTGTCCCAAGCGGGGTATGACGGTCTTTTCCTGCTCCCCGCGGATTTTTGCTGTCATTGATATGAACGACACCAATGCGATCAAGACCGATAATACGGTCAAACTCTTCAAGAACGCCGTCGAGATCACTTACAATGTCGTAACCAGCATCGTGAATATGGCATGTATCCATACAGATCGTCAGGCGTTCATTGTGCTTCACCTTCTCGATGATCGTGGCAATTTCCTCAAACGAGCGGCCCATTTCTGTTCCTTTGCCGGCCATAGTTTCCAGCGCAATATGAACCTCAGTTTCATTGGTACCATTCAGCACCTCGTTCAGACCATCGGCAATCCGCCCAAGTCCGTATTCCGGATCCTTGTCGGTATAAGCTCCCGGATGAAGAACGATATTCTTCACGCCAATAGCATGCGTACGGCGGATCTCCTCCTGAAGAAAGCTGACCGCAAGCTCAAATGTATTGGACTTATACGATCCGAGGTTAATAATGTAAGGCGCATGCACGACAATTTCCTCGAAGCCGCTTTCCTTCATTAATTCCTTGCCTTCTTCCAGAAACATCGATTCAATCGGTTTGCGGCGCGTATTCTGCGGAGCACCGGTATATATCATAAAGGAGCTCGATCCATAGCTGTTGGCTTCGTTTGTTGCACTCAAAAGGCCCTTGTCCGAAAAGGACACATGAGAACCGATTTTTAGCATAATCCATCCCCCTCATTAGAATTAACCCTTATTTTAGCGTGAATACTGAAATAAATCTAGAAATGCGTTATAATTCAGAAAAAGGTTTAATGAATTGAAGATAATCTTAGAGGTGAACCACATGCATAGTTCATTGGGCACGAGGCTGCTATCCTCCATGCCATCCAATATCTTTATGGATTCGATGATAGTATGGGCGGTTATCATGCTGATCTCCATGTGCATCGGCGGATATTTTATGATCCGTAAATTTCTGAAGGTACTTCCCAAAAATGACGGTAAGTCCAAACTGGACTGGCAAAATCACTGGGTTGAAACCAGCCGCTACCTGTGGACGGATGAATCCAAGGAATTTCTGGACAAACTGGTCAAGCCCGTTCCCGGACCGTTCCGCGATATCGCCAAACACTCCATTGCGGCTGAAATCGGCAGAATCGCCTTGGAAGAACAGGCAAAGGAGGTAACCCGAGATCACTGCATCAAAGGTTATATATCCGCCACGCCGAAACGGGATAACAAGTTCCTGGTCGCTTTCCTTAACAAAAACCAGATTGACTACAAGCCATATGAGCATCTGATGCAAAAGTAGACCCTTTGTCTGCAAACGAAAAGCCCCCGGGCAGGAGCGTCAAATTGAAGAAATGAACCATTTCGTCAGTCTGATTCCATGCCAGGGGGCTTTTGCATATGAAAAAACAAGTAAACCGTCCATCGACGTACTTTCTCAGTACATAGAGGACATTTAGCGGAAGTTATCTGGCATGTAAAGACATGCTGAGTCCTCGAAGATTATACTTTCAAATATCTAATGCAAAGGGGCGTACCAGCTCATGAAAATTACGATTTGCGGCGGAACAGGCTTTATTGGGAAGGCACTCTCTGAGCATTTGCTGCGGCAAGGCCACGAAGTGATCATCATTACCCGCAAAGTACCTGAAGCTGAACAAGATCGATCAAAGTACATGACATGGGATCAAGTCGATGCCGCTCCTGTACTTCTTGAAGGCACAGAGGCAATCGTCAATCTGGCCGGTTCTTCCCTGAGTCAGCGTTGGACACCCAAAGCCAAGCAAAGCATCATCGAGTCGCGGATGAAAACCGTTCAGGCCGTATCCAAGCTGGTTCACACCCTTCATCAAAAGCCCGCAGTCGTTGTTCAAGCATCAGCTATAGCTATATATGGCACATCGCGCGTTGATACTTTCAGTGAAGAAAGCCCGGAACATGTCGTCGATTTCCCCTCCTCTGTCGTAAAGGAATGGGAGGATACCGCGGAACTGATTCAGGGTGTCCGCTTGATCAAGCTCCGGACCAGTGTTGTTCTGGGGACTCATGGCGGTGCCTTCCCGCTCATGAAGCTGCCGTATACGCTTGGATTCGGCGGGAAAATTGGAAGCGGGAAGCAATGGGTGTCCTGGATTCATCTGCATGATATGGTCCGGTTAATTGAATTCTGTATCACTCATCCGGATATAAGCGGCCCCGTCAATGCCTCTGCTCCAGAGCCCGTAACCAACAATCAGTTCGGGCAGACGGTGGGCCGTATCTATCATCGCCCTCACTGGTTCCCTGTACCTTCTTTTCTGATGAAAACGGTTCTTGGCGAGCTTTCTCTCATCATATTGGAAGGGCAGCGCGTCATACCGGATAAGATTCTAAAGCATGGCTTCCGCTTCGATTACCCGACGCTGGAGCAGGCTCTGCAGAACTTGAAGGAGAACTAGGCGGAGCGGAAGGTATAAGCTCCCTTAACGATGATAAAACGATCCCCGTCATGAAGCGGATATTCTTTATAAGGAACCAGCATCTCTCCCATCAGACGGGTACCATTTTTCGAGCCGAGATCTTTGATCTGATATCCTCCGTCTTCGGTCCGGCTCAGCTCCACATGTGCGCGTGAGGCTCCCACCGAGTTTTCAATATATTGTGCCACCTCTTCAGAACGGCCTATCACAAAATGCTGCTGCCTCAGCTCGATGCGTTCAGCCCTCGCTTCCCCTTCCCCTTCTCTTAGCAGATAACACACGGGCGCAAGTTTAACAGATACGGCATTCGCTGCAGGAACCGTATTACTTAGAAGCACGGTTGCACCGCTTTTGCCCGAATTCAGTATTTCCGTCTTTTGCCCGAGCCGGCTGTAATAATCCCTTTCCGCTATGTCCGTATCCGGTGAATCCGAATCTGAATTCACACCTGCATGATTCCATATCCTCTGGTTAAATGCCGAAATCCGCGCCCCGTTATCAGCTTCATTCTTCCCTGTGCCGCTTTCCCTATCGTCACCGTTTCTCTGATCCGATTGTGACTGAGGGAATTTCCATTTCCAATCCGGCTCAGGGTCATGGTCAATAGCAGCCATCTCAGAAGGCTTCTCCACGCCCTTTTTCATGCCACCTTTGAAGAAACCCGTCAATTGTTCGATCTCAAATCTTGTATTCCCTTTGCTTGGCTTTGAATCAGCAGAAAGCTCGGTAGAACCGAAATCGGGCAGCTCATTAAGCGTAGTTGAAGCCGTCCCCGTGTTTTTTGGCGCAAAGAGCCTGCCAACCCAGCTTAATACAGCAGCTATACCAAGGATAACCGTGAGCAAGAGGCATACGATCATCTTTCCACTGCTTGGGGCAGGCATATAGATCATTCTCCACACAATAGCCGCCATCAGTAGACAACCAAGAGCTATGTAAGTTCTTCGCGATGAAGCAGGTTCCTGTTCTCCATCAGGTATTATTTCATCCTCTGGACCGGATCCGTAACCGTTCCAACTCTTGAGAAAGGCAGGTACTTCCGGATCATCATCCCGGTGATTCGGATTAGGCTTATTCCGGCTTGTGCTGAGCATCGGAAATGCTTCGGCTGCCGTTGAACTTCTGTTTCGCCTTAGCGCCAACTCGATCGCGCTGTCTTCATGATTCTCAGAGCTCACTCGTTCCGTTCTCCCCTTTATGGCATGGGAGTTCATTTCCGCCTGTTGTGGTCCCTGATATGCATGATTCGTATTTTTGCTTCCTCCTGCTCTTGAGTAGGCCGCAAAAGCTTGTTCATGCTCCGGTTCAGAAATATATCCCTGCTTCACGTTTACTGCCGAGTTCACACGTACCTCACCTGCACCGGAAAGCAGTCCAAGGAGCAGCTTCTTAAAGCCGCTCACCGTAAACTCCTCGGAAACCGTGAACTGCAGCAGCTGCTGAACGCCTCCACCACTCAGCTCAATGACGGATGCCATGAAACGGGTAACAAGCTCCTTTAAACTGTCACTGACCGACCTTAAACCTTCTGTCCGTTCAAGCGGAATATATGTCAGGTAAAGTGTGCCTTCCTGGAGTGAGCCATCCACAAAAATATACTCTTCCTCCAGAACGTACTTCCCGGGCTGGAGCATGTACATTGCACTTTCTTCCAGTGTTTCCGCCAACTGCAGCAGAAGACTGTAGTATTCAGTCATATTGATCTTCTCGCCTTTCAGCATGTGTGAGAGCATCTTCTTTTCCGTCATGTCGTAGCGCAAAGTCACCTGCAGATCAACCTCCTGCACATGCAGCGGCAAGAAACGGGGAATCCGTGAAGCGGATATCATGGACACCTCCACCTTGCTCAGCTCGTCCGACCGGATTCCATTGGTTCCCGACAATACCATGAAGGTCCCGCCCTGTTGTATAAAATCTCTTGTTAAACCCAACAAATGAATTCACCCCCTAGCTGTATAAAATGAACTAAAGAATGTATACCCATCTCTAATAAACCGCATCGAAGATGGAAGATATGGTGAAATAAACTTTAGTTCAATTTATATGAGTGTATATATACAGGCGAAAATATAACCAGGAACCACTGCCAGCATAAACGGAAAGCGGAGCTGCTTCTCCTTTCCGGTCTTGAGAGCCTGAAAGCTCCTTAAGATGAAAACGCCCGTCAGGCTGCTCACGACTTTTCTCAGTCTCTTCACTGTCTCCCGTCTCCACAAGAGAATCATGACGCCTATGACACCGGCGCAGAGCACAGAATAAACCAGGCATTGGACGGTAAGGAGTGTCCCCATCCATGCCCCGATGCCTCCAAACAGCTTCACATCACCAGCCCCAACCGCACCGATCACATGCATAATAAGCAGCAATCCAAAGCCTGCTCCAAGCCCCTTGGCGGAAAAAGCTACGCCCTGCAATCCGCCTGTAATTACATGAAATAGAACTCCACTGAACATGGCGGTTATTGTCAACCAATTTGGAATTTTCATGGTTCTGATATCCGTTACAAAAGCAGCCATGATTATGAGTGTGCAGCCCCAGATTGAAACATCCATGTTCCTGAAGTCCCCCTTGTTCACACTTGAATAATTGTCTAACCATGCCTCTGTTTAACCCTTCACGACAGTAAACATCACTTCGGTTCTCTGACCGTCAGCAGTTGTCACAACGAAGGGCCATGTGCCCGGGGTTGTATTCGGCCCGACAAACCATTCCCATTCAATATATCCTGCCGAATCCGCTTGCTTTTCTCCCAGATATTTAGCTGTGCTTTGACCACTCTTGTAAAAGACAGACAGGTTTGCAGATGTCCCCGGCTCTATCTTGATGCGGACCTTCGCCTTTTTCCCGACATAAGCCGGGTCTGGTTTCTCCAGAACTTCTACAGCCTTTGTGCCGGACTCACCATTATTCCCATCATCGGCGCTTGGCTCCGTCTCTCCAATCCACAACCGCTCTTGGGCCTTGGCCTGAAGGACGATCTTCTTATTCAGAAACGGCACCTTCACGGGAAGCTCATAGCTTACTTCTATACCGAAGTAAGGATCTGTCCGCGTCTTTAAGTTCGGGATCTGAATATTGGATACATGGATTCTGTCGTAATCCAGCAGTTTACCTTCCATATACGGTTTTAAAATAGGCTTGACCACCGGATCAAGCACAGTCTCCGCGACCTGATTCTTCAAATCCTGAAGCGGATTATCAGCTTTGGCCACAGCAGCTGTCATCCATTCATTCAACGGGGCCGGCATTGTTTCCGTGTATTGTGATGCCCAATCACGGAGTGAGAGCTTAGGGATACTCCAGCTCCCTTCCGGCTCTTTTCCGTCCTCATCTGTCTCGGGCGGCTTCTGTTCTATGGCCAGCGCGACCGGGTATATATGGGTCGAAACCATTTTGACGGTATCGGATACCGTACTCTGCAGGGCAGTAGATATCAATGTCATTTTCACCATGTAAATCAGGAAGATGACAAAAAAGATGAACATCGGCATTACAAGCGATGCCTCAACCACCATGCTTCCCCGCTGGTCTTCACCGTTTCCCCCGGTCATCTCCTTCCTGTATGCCACCAACCTTCTGCTAATAAGAGAAATCAGCTTGTTTGACCGCATAATATCGGCTTCCTTCCACTTCATCCGGACTTCCTCCGGCATATCCGACCATTTTCATTACTCCAGGCAGAAACCACAATCTCATGCCGACCTTAACTTCGCCAGAAGCATAGGTCGCCCGTTCCGCTGGATTAATCCCCGTATTGAAACGGATCAGTGCCAGCATTCGAGACATTTTCTTCTGATTATTGCTGTGAATGAGCAGGAAAAGCCGTAAGTAATCCCGATATGTAATCTTCACTTTAATATAGCTGGACAGTTCCACCGAACCTGTCTCACAGAGGGTAATCATATCGGCTATAGCCATTTCAATGCCGTAGAGCAGTGCCGCAGCAAGCACGAGCAGCGGATGACCAAGGCCACTATTCTTGACCAGTCCTTCCATCGTACGAATCGCAAGCCTGGAAGCGAAGATCTCCGCATAAGCTGCCGAGACATTCCCCACCGTGTTATGAAATCCATACAATATGTATTCCAGCTCCTGATTTTTGACACCTAATTGGTCAACAACGGCATCTCCCAAACCCGCTTGTGGATCCTTAACCGCTTCTTTCAGGCTGCTGATATCAAAATGTTTGAAATACAGTGCAGCATACTCATTTTGAAGCAGCTCATCTTTGAGTCCCGACATCATACCTCCCATTGCACCATACAGTCCGTCCATATCTTTCATCGCCGACTTCCCTGCATCATATGGATCATTGTCCAAATCGGCACCCTGGTAGCTCCCGTCGATCAGCTGCTTATTAAACGCCATGCTTTCGTCGTAATAGGATTGCAGCGTTTTATATTCCTCCATATATTCCTTTGCCTTTTTATCCAGCTCGTTGATCCGCTCCAGAGTATTGGCTGCATCCTTTAATTTGGCCTTACCCTGCTTCTCTTTCTCTTTGCGTTCTTTATCCGAGGCACGATGCTGTTCGAGCTGAGCTGCTTCTTGATCCAGCTTATTAACGTTGCCCGATTCAGCGTACGTACGAGAATAAGAATCTATGATGCCGCGGGCCGAAATGACCGCATTTTTCATGCTGCCGGAACTGCCGTTTAATCCGGCTGACTCTGCGAGCACGGACGTCGCCCCTGAGATGCTGCGGTCTGCCTTGCTGAATTCATCCTGTTGACGGTCAATCTCGTTTTTCAAGTCTTTCATCAGACTTTCGGACAGCAGCAGCTTCTCGGTTTGTCCCCGCAGCCC
This sequence comes from Paenibacillus sp. J23TS9, assembly GCF_018403225.1. Lineage (NCBI taxonomy): Bacteria > Bacillati > Bacillota > Bacilli > Caryophanales > Paenibacillaceae > Paenibacillus > Paenibacillus sp. J23TS9. The sequence continues at coordinate 255,319 of NZ_BOSG01000004.1, forward strand.
GCGGATCGTACTTGAGTCATCCCCGTTTGTATCCGCCGCTGCCCCTGGAATACTTCCGCCGGAAACCTCATCATAACCTGCGCTTTCCGCACGGCTTTCAGATGCTGCAATGACCTGCTTCATCCGTTCATTTTGATCAAAAGCTTCCTGCCAGGCTTGATGTGCCTCCTGCAGGAGTTCGCTATGGCTTTGTGCGGCCGAGCTTTGTTTGCTCCCAAGCCTGGATAATACATCTGCCGAACCGGTTAAATAATCATCTATCTCATCACGGTACTGGGAATCCTCATCCTCGTCCCGGTTCGCATCCTCATTAGCTTTGGTAACATAATCATCGTATTGGGCTGCGACCCCCGCGGCGGTAGTTACACGTGAAGAACCGAGGGATTCATTGGATATAGAGTTCGAATACAACCCCATCAGAATCCCTGGGATGCCACTTGTGCTTTGTGCAGCTTTTTTCTGCTTGGTCAGCATCTGATCCAGTGCCGCTTCCCGCTTGTCATACAGCTTTTGCAGCTTCCTCAGTACATCCACCGTGTCAGAAGCCTCCTTCATGGAGGAAGATAAGGGCTTAAACTTGCCCAGAATTTCCAGAGTAAAGTCGATGGGTGCCTTGTACTTCATTTCTTCACCGATCTCACGGTTGAAAATATCGTATTCTCCCAGCATCCTGTCCATTGTCAAACCGGAGCTGTCCAGCTCAATGGGCATGACATCAAATTTGTCGCTCCGTACCCCCTTGTCCATACTGTTGTTCAGTACACCCGCCATAATCTGGTCGCCGCTTTGCTCCCCATAGGCAAATAGGCCGTACCGCTCCTGGAGCTCTTGATCATAGGAGGACATAACAGAACGAACCGCAGCATGCACCAGACGCTCACTCTGAACCTTCATGGCGGCAATACGGGCATAATCAATAAAAAGAGCTACAAAAGTGAATATAAGGGCCAGTATCATAATTAAAAAAACGGAAACCGATCCGTTTTCCGATCGTCTTTTAGCGAACACCATCGTTCCCCCTCTTCAGAATCCCTCTACCTGCCTGAAGACTTGAATTTTTCCAGTACCTGTTTGGCGCTGCCCTGATCGGTTTTTCCGTCTTCTCCGGAGCCTTTAAATTTCGAACCGTAATATCGCATCAAATCCACCGTCCGGATAAACTCCACAGGCTCCACTACAATGGAATTGGCATGGGTATCCACATTCGAACCGCCCTCCAGCATGACATTCAGCGGCGGCAGGGAAAGCAGGCGGGTTAGATTCACCGTGACCTTTCGCTGTAGAATCGTATTCTGATAGCTGATTTCACCTTTCATTTCCGCAGGAACCATGCTTCCGGACTTACTCATTTTAATGATAGGAAGCGTACCCCCTCCAACTTCAGCTTCCGGCAATGCCACCGTCTGCTTTTTATCCGTTAAGCCGCTCCAGCCAAACAATATGCCAAGCATACCGTCATCACTCAGCCTCCAGTACAACGAATCGTATTGGCCTTTGGCTACTGCGCCGGTGGCTGCTTCCTTATGGCTGTTGTCCCAGCTGTATGCGGAGCGTTCGGCAACGGCTGAAGCTGTCTGATGCAGAAAGCTCTGTTGATAAATATACAAGCAAAAAAACATCAAAGTGATCGTGACAAGCAGGACGATGGGAAGTACGAGGGAAGCTTCGACGGTGAAGCTCCCCCCGGTGTTTTTTATTAAGCGATTAATCTGAAAAAACTTCATCGCTCTTTTTATCCACCTTATTCAGTAATCTTTCAACAATCCGAAGAAGCTCCTTCCTGAACAACAAAGCAATGATAATGATAACTGCAATAATCAAAATCATTTCCAGCATCCCCAGCCCGTCTTCCTGCTTCCAAAAAGCCTTTGCCTTGCCCCAAGCCATCGTCAACATATCCTTCATCCTCCTACATATTCATCATCATAAATGCGGGTGTTCCTACAAGCACAATGACAATTACAAAGATGACAACCATCGGAAAGATCAGCTTGGAAGATGCCTGTTCTCCCCGTGTACGCGTAATTGCCTTCCGTTTCTCCCAAAGCACCCGGGACAAATCGGTTAAAGCCATGACAAAGTCATTACCGCCCCGCCTGAAATTGAGCAGCACGGTCGTCATAAATATCGATACCTCCTGAACCGCGCAGCGCTTGCTAAAGTTCTCGAATGACTGCTGAAAAGAATATCCGCCTTCCAGATCATCCGTCATCTTGATCAGCTCACGATACAGCGGATGGTTCTTCTCCTGCTTCTTTCGTTCCACGCAGTGGCTGATCGCTTTCTGGACCGTCTCGCCAGCTCCAACCAGAAGGATAATTTTGTTCAGCAGCTCAGGCAGCTCTATCAGGATGTCGTGATCCCGCTTCTGCACCTTGCTGTGCATATCCTTGATCATGGCTGCAGGCAGCAGTATACCTAAAGTAACGCCAATCACCAGCCCGGTGGTCTCTCCCATAGCCAACGTCAACAGACACCCCATCATGAGCAAAAGCCAGCTGTAGCACATCATTTCGCCGACGTATAAAAGTGTTTTTTCAGCGCTTTGACGCTGTCCGTTCAGTTTTTGCACCGAGCGCTGGATCTTGAAGAAGAACAACGGAAACCGGGATGTGACCTTAAACCGGTCAAGAATATACAGCATAGGAGGAACCAGCGATTTAAGCCTGAGTCCTTCCATTTGAAGCTTGGCAATACTCCGGTATTTTGCGCCGCCAATCTGGTTCAGCACCACCCAACCTCCCGCCAGCAGAACCAGTACCAAGGCAGCCAACAGCTTCATGCCCTCACCCCGCTTAAATTTTGATGTTCATCAGTTTGATAATCCATAACAAACAGCCTATTAGCCCAAGTAAAGCAAAGGTTGAAATGATCATGCCCATGCCGCTGAACATCGGTTTCATATAGTCGCCTGAAGTAAGATTCATAAACACCAGCATGAGAATGGGGGCTGCCAGAAGCGCCTTCGATTCAAATTTCTTCTGGGCTACGAGAACAGCGATTTCCTGCTGGATGTCCAGCTTCTCGCCAATAATGGAAGAAGTTCTCCGGATAACCTCCACCAAATCCCCGCCCGTCCTCTTGCAGGTCGTAAAAACATCCGCAAAATTCGTGATATCCTCCATGCATGCCCTGCGGCTGAAATCATGCAGCGCATCTTCAATCGGCTCCCCATACTCCATGCGAGCACAAATAATAGATAGCTCTGTGATTAGATCATTCTCTGCATCCGGATCCAGCAAGCGCAAATCCTGAATCGCTTCCCGGAACCCATTCTCCACAGACCGTCCAGCAGACAAAGAGGAAGATAAAGAGTAGAGAGCCTGCTTAAAATGCAGGTTCAATGCCATGCGTCTGCGTTCCAGCATATACTTCCTCCAGAATCGGGGGACAAGCAGGCCCCCAAAGGATAAAAGAAGCGCAATGACCCATTGATGATAAAAAAGATAACCAATACCTAAAAAGAGAACCGCTCCTGCAGCAATACACATCAGTCGCTGAAACCCGCTTAAAACATACACGCTGTAATCAGGCAGCTGCCTCTTTCCATCAGGTTTTGCCTTTTTGCCCTGAAGGCTTCGCTGCGACAGCCTGCGGCCCCGGACATCTGCTCCCCGAATATCAGAGCTCTTTCGTTCCAATGCCGATTGTTCTAACTTCAAAAAGCCGCCTCCTTCACCAATACAGGCGCCTCATATCCGATGCCGGCCATCCGCAGCTTGTCCTGATTCAGCAATAGTCCCTGAGGCTCAAGCTGTCCGGTAACCTTGCCATCCTTTTCTCCTGTTTCCCTGAATTTGTAGAGCGGATGAAGAATGACCTTCCCCTTCTCCATTCCGATCACTTCACTAATCTCCACCACCCGCCGTGATCTGTCCCTCAGTCTGGTTAAATGGACAAAAATATCAATAGCGGAACTGATTTGCTGGCGGACAACCTCTATAGGCAGCTCTGCTCCACTTAGCACCATCGTCTCCAATCGGCTGATCATATCGCGGGTGCTGTTCGCATGCCCCGTTGACAAGGAGCCGTCATGGCCAGTGTTCATCGCCTGCAGCATATCAAGGGCCTCGCTTCCCCGCACCTCTCCGACAACGATCCGGTTTGGACGCATCCGAAGGGATGAGCGGATCAGATCCCGAATCGCAATTTCTCCTCGGCCTTCTGTATTGGCATTGCGAGTCTCCATGGAAACCAAGTTCGGCACGGTCACAATCTGCAGCTCCGCCGAATCCTCAATGGTGATGACCCGCTCATCCGCCGGAATAAACTGGGACAAGGCATTTAAAAATGTGGTTTTGCCAGATCCCGTACCGCCGCTGATAAAAATGTTATATTTTCCTGCGACCAGCTTTTGCAGAAACAAGGAAGCCTCCCCGCCAAGAGCGCCTCGCTGCACCAAATCCTCCATGGTCATCGGCTTCTCTGGAAACTTCCGGATGGTCATGGTAGGTCCTTTTAATGCGATGGGAGGAAGTACAATGTTGACGCGCGAGCCATCCTTCAGACGGGCATCCACGATGGGTGACGATTCGTTAACCACCCGGTTCACGCCCGATACAATGGTCTGGATGATATCCTCCAATCTGGTTTGGGACTCAAACTCCAGTAAAAGCTTGGAGACTTCACCGTTTTGTTCGATGAAAATATCCCGGTGACTGTTGATCATGATTTCTGTAATGGCCGGATCATCAACAAGCGGCTGTAAAATATCAAGTCCCCGAAACGAATCATAGATGCGCCGGACAAGCCTCCTTTTCTCCGATGCCGTCAGTTCCAGCAGTTCCCGGCGGCTGAAGACGGTACGCTCGATATATTTCATCAGCTCGCTGTTGTCCAGCGCAGAAGTGACATCCAGTCCGGATCTCACCTCTCCGCGAAGCTGTCTGAACAACTCTTCATCCATATGCCCTCACCCCGGTTTCCTCAAGTACGTCCTCGCCAAGCAGTTCCCGGCAGAGCTTGAGGATATCACGCTGAAAAATAGGTGAGCTCAGCAGCAGCTCCGCGTTACTATTCTGCTTCCACGAAGGGATGTAAGGAAGAAAGCCATCAATCCCCTGAATGACACCCGGAAGCGGATTGGCAAGCTCGCCGACATAGCGGTTAACGATAAACCGGCTCTTTGCTGCGATTTCAGCGAAACGCCCGCTGCTGCTGCGCTCCATGTAGGAAAGCTGCTGTCCGCTTTTGAACATATGTATCAGATCATCCAGCAGTATCCATACCAGCTGGCTGCAGCCTTCCATAACAGCATCCGTACGCTCGTTCAACCCCGAATCCGTGTCTGCGATAATCACATCGTATCTGCCGCTTTGCGAGAGTATGTCCATCAGCCTGAGTACGTCAGATTTGCTCAACTGCAGAATTTCATTCCGGTTGTTAACCGGCTCAAACCAGTCACATTTCATCGCAGGATGACTTGCTATAAAGGGTTCTAAAGGTATCGATCCAGTGCTTTTCGTTTCCATTGCAGCTTTCATCTCATACAGCAATCTCGGCAGTCCCTGGGCATCTTCTGCTTTCCGGCCCTGTCTTGGAAACGCGGCGCTGCTGTTCAGCGTCTCCAAATTCAGGTAAAACACCGACATCCCCATGCCGCCGAGCTGTTTGGCCATATTGACTGCAGTCGTCGTTTTACCGCTCCCTCCAACGGTGGAAACCAAGCCGATAGTCACTGCTCCCGCTTCCTGCTGCACAGCCGTTCTTGAACGGCTTCCGCCCTTTTGGCATGCTTGAAGCATGGCTCCAATGAGTTCTGGAAGCGGTTGATACTTGGCCAACTCCGTGGATGGATCTTCACCTATGCCAAGGCGCTTCCAAGGGCATGCCGTATTCTCCTGCCGAAGCCAAGGCTCCAGCAGCTCGCTGTCCCCGATGACCAGATCCGGCCTCTCCTCCCCGCTCATATACTCCAGAAATGGTTCCATACGCGTAAATCCGATCATTCTCAATCTATTGCCAAACTCGCTTACATGAACGTAATGAAGCAGCGGCTCCAGATACTGCGGCTCTTTGACAGCCAGGACCACCTTATACGTCACCATAAAGCTCTTCATCCCCCATTCACAGCATGAAAAAAAGCACCGCTTCAACAACCGCATAAGCGGCTGAAGAAACGGTGCTTCCGTTATCAGCTTGTTTTACTTAATTAGGAATTTATCATATCCTGTAATGAAAAACAATACAAAATGTGTAAAATATCGACATATCAAACAAAGATGACCTTAAATAGCACATATGCGAAACATCATGATAAAAATCGCTTCCGCAGCTCAGGAGTCGGCAGCAAACACTGCTCTTCCTTACCAAACCAGCGGTACCGGTTGCGGGCAACATAACGGTAGAGCCAGTCACGGACCGGCAGAGGAACAAACGCAAAGGCATATAGCAGCGGCCAAGGCATCTTTAATTGCCGGACAATACGAAGCACCGCAGCCGAGCGGATATAATATTTCCCGTTTTCAATCACTACCACGGTGTCTACCTCATCCACAGGCAGTCCGCCCTTTTGCAGCAGCTCGGCGCCAATATCGGATTGCAATGAAGCAAACTGGAACTTGGCAAGAGGATCACGCTCAATGATAAAACGTGTTAGCCCCTGGCATAAATGACATACCCCGTCTACGAGGACGATCCCTTGATAGCCGTTTCTCTCAGGCCCTTGTTTATCCTCCATATACAGGCACCTCCTGAGTAAAGTATCTGGCTAACTCCCCTAAAAATCAAGCCAATCAGTCAGGTTAAACAAAACTCAGCTCAAAAAAATCCAGACAAAAAGAAAAAAGCCCGGGTAGCTCCCGCGCCTGGATCTCTGGTTCGACAGATTTACTTGGCCGCAGCCAGAGCTTTGTCGATCCATTGGTTCTCTTCGATTTGCTGACTCAGCTCGCCTTTGTAGCTCTCGATGCATTTGCAAATGAAATCTTTGCGGCATACGGGGCAAGGCGTCTTTTGCAATCGGCTGATGTTTGTCATTTTCCATTCCGGATAACGGCTATAGAACACACGGCACACTGTTCCGTCAGCCAGATCAAGAATGAATTCATACAATCCGCTTTGTTCGCTGCTGCTGGCTTCCTTCATGTTCGAAATCACTGGTCTGTAAGACATATGCATCACCCGTCTATATAAATTTCTTGCCTTGAAACAAAAATCAAAGTATCAAGTACCTAGACATATTAAAGAATTTTAAACTTCATGTCAATAAAAGGTTACGTCAATTTGCCTTCCCCTATACAGATTGCACCAAAAAAGCCGGCCTGAATGGCTCGCCATCCGGTACCGGCTATGTTTGGAAATCCTATACGATCATCAGCAGCATCTGTTTAAACGACGTTCAGCTCCACATCGATGTTTCCGCGGGTTGCTTTGGAATATGGGCAGAAATCATGCGCCTTCTTGGCGAGATCTTCTGCCTGAGACCGTTCGATTCCCGGCATTTTAATGTCCATTCGAACAGAAAGGCGGAATCCGCCATCGCTTTCATCCTTGCCAATCATTACATTAGAGTTAATCTCCACGTCATGGAGAGATACGCCTTCTTTGCGAGCGATATTAGCCAGCGCGCTTTCGTAGCAGGCTCCATAGCCTGCAGAAAATAGCTGCTCTGGGTTGGTACCGCTGCCGCCGGAGCCTCCAAGCTCCTTCGGCATGCTGAGATCATGCTTCAGGACACCGTCGGATGATGTGACCGAACCTTCACGTCCACCACGTACTGTTGTTGTAGCTGTGTATAGTGCTTCCATCTTCACCGTCTCCTTTTTCCTGAAATAACCTACCTCTTTCATTAAAGCTAACGGCCTGATTTGAAACGTATCACTTACTTTACAATGCGGAAAGGAAACATTTTTCATAACTTTTGTACACCTACACAAAAGTTTCCCTAGACGAACATATTTGTATGAGTACAATGAATATTAAGCTGTTTAATATATAAGAATAAATTGCAACAAGGTGTGTGATATAGATGAAAGACACTGAAGTAATGGATTCCGATCAAGCAGAAAACTGGACCAAGCCTAAGGAACGCTCCTCATTGTCAGAGCTAAACCACTCCATGAAGGTTCCGTTGAAGGGTTCCACTTTTCGTAAATTTCTCGCGTTTGTGGGTCCCGGCTACCTTGTGGCTGTTGGATATATGGACCCGGGCAACTGGGCAACGGATATTGCAGGGGGTGCCCAGTTTGGATATTCCCTGCTCGCCGTTATCCTGATGTCCAATCTGATGGCAGTACTGCTGCAGTCGCTTGCAAGCAAGCTCGGCATTGTTACCGGGCATGATCTGGCGCAGGCCTGCCGCAACCAGTACAGCAAGCCTGTCTCCATTGGCCTCTGGATTCTATGCGAGCTCGCCATCGCGGCCTGTGACCTTGCAGAGGTCATCGGCTCAGCCATTGCACTGAAGCTGCTATTCGGCATACCACTGCTTTACGGCGTTTTAATTACGGCTTTGGATGTCCTCCTGATCCTGCTTTTGCAGCACAAGGGCTTTCGGGCCATTGAAACGCTCGTCATTGTGCTCGTCTTAACGATAGGCGCATGCTTTGCTGTTGACCTATGGCTGGCAAAACCCGATGCAGGCAGCATTTTTAACGGGTTCATCCCAACTGCCGACCTGATTACCAATCATCAGAAGCTGTACATTGCCATTGCGATTCTCGGGGCAACGGTTATGCCGCATAATCTGTACCTTCACTCTTCGATTGTACAGACCCGGCAGTATGAAAATACCTACAAAGGCAAGCGCCAGGCCATCCGGTTTTCCGCGTGGGATTCCACGATCGCCCTGACCCTTGCGCTGTTCATTAACGCAGCTATCCTGATCGTCTCAGCAGCGACGTTTCATAAGGCAGGAATGACCGAAGTAGCGGAGATCAGCGATGCTTACCACATGCTGACACCCCTGGTAGGAACGACCCTTGCGAGTATTTTATTTGCCGTAGCATTGCTGGCTTCGGGACAAAATTCAACGCTTACCGGCACCTTGGCAGGACAGATCGTCATGGAAGGCTTCCTGGATATCAAGCTTCCCCCTTGGCTGCGCCGGCTGATTACACGTTTGATCGCCATCATTCCAGCAGTCATTGTTACGATCATCGCCGGGGAAAAAGGAACGGAAGAGCTTTTGATCCTCAGTCAGGTAATCCTGTCGCTCCAGCTCCCGTTTGCAGTCATTCCTCTGGTCAAATTTACCGGAGACAAGAAGATCATGGGAAGATTCGTCAACTCGGCTTGGGTGAAAATTCTCGCATGGTGTGTTTCCGCTATTATCGTTGTACTCAACCTGTTTCTCATTTATCAAACCTTCATGGGCTGATATCCCCATATACAAAAGTCCGCATGGCGTCTCAGGACGGCCATGCGGACTTTTATTTTCAAATAGACTGGTTATTTGCTGCCAAGCATCTGCAGCTCCAGATTCAGCTTCAGCACATTCACTCTCTCTTCGCCAAAAACGCCAAGATCCCGTCCTTCGATGCTCTTTGCAACCAGCTGCTTTAGCTGTTCCTCTGGAATATGGCGCAGGGCGCTAATCCGCGGAATTTGAACCTCGGCAGAAGCAGGCGTAATATGCGGATCCAGACCTGATCCGGAGTTGGTAATCAGATCCACAGGCAGCCCGCTGACAGCCACCTTGGGATTTTCTTTCTCCCACTGGGCGATGGAATCCTTAACTCGCTTCAGCAGCTCGGGATTCGACGGAGCGTAGTTGCCAGAGCCTGACCCGGCACCATCGTTATCAATGCTGGATATCCGCCCTTGGAAAAACGATGGATCCGTAAAGGTCTGCCCGATGAGCTCTGAACCCACCGTACGACCTGTGGTGTCCTTGACCATACTCCCATTGGCCTGATGCGGAAAGATCAGCTGGGCGAGTCCTGTGCTTGCCAGCGGATAAGCGATGCCGCAAATCACGATGAACAATAAGCTGGAGCGCAGGGCTATAAGCCAAATGGAGCCATGCGACACTTCTTCGAATTTCGCCGTTGTCTTCATTGTATATCATCCTTTTTCATAAGCTTGTGATGGGAAGTTTCCCTTTCTCTCTATAAACCAGACCTTAGATCCACAAATGCACAACCAAATCAATCAGCTTGATACCGGCGAATGGAGCAATGACACCACCGAGTCCAAAGATCATCAGGTTCCGGCTGAGCAGACGCGCCGAGCTCATTGGCTTGTATTTGATGCCTTTCATTGCCAGCGGGATCAGCAGCGGAATAATAACGGCATTGAAAATCAATGCACTCAGAATAGCCGACATCGGCGATCCCAGGGCCATCACATTCAGTACGTTCATCTGTGGAATGGCCACCATGAACATCGCGGGAATGATCGCAAAATACTTCGCAACATCATTCGCGATGCTGAACGTGGTCAATGCGCCCCGAGTCATCAGCAGTTGTTTACCGATGGCTACGACTTCAATGATCTTGGAGGGATCGGAGTCCAGGTCAACCATGTTTGCTGCTTCCTTCGCTGCCACCGTCCCGCTGTTCATTGCAATGCCGACATCAGCCTGGGCCAGGGCAGGCGCGTCATTCGTGCCGTCCCCGGTCATGGCTACCAGCTTACCTTCGGCCTGTTCCCGGCGAATCACGGCGATTTTGTCTTCCGGCTTGCTCTCCGCAATATAATCATCAACACCGGCTTCCCGGGCAATCGTTGCCGCTGTCAGCGGGTTATCCCCCGTACACATGATGGTCCTGATCCCCATCTCCCGGAGTTGTTCAAAGCGCTCCTTCATACCCGGTTTCACAGTATCCTTCAGGTGAATCAATCCATAGATTTTGTCGTCAACCGCAACTGCAAGCGGCGTTCCGCCTTCGGACGCGATCGCATCCGAATTCGCGGCAAGGTCTGATGGAATGCTGCCGCCTTGGGAAAGCACCCACTGGCGGACCGCATCAACCGCTCCCTTGCGGACATGACGTCCATCCTGCAAATCAATGCCGCTCATTCTTGTCTCTGCTTTGAATTCAATAAATTCGCCGCCTGCTGCAATATCCTCGTCATAGCCCAGCGTTTGCTTCTTCATCAGCTCAAGAACAGACCGTCCTTCTGGTGTTTCATCCTTAAGTGAGCTTACTGCCGCCCAATAGGCTGTTTCTGGCAGGGAAGCATCACCTGCAGGAATAAACTGGCTGGCCATCCGGTTACCATACGTAATTGTCCCTGTTTTATCCAGTATCATGGTATTGATATCACCGGAAGCTTCCACGGCCTTACCGGACATGGCCAGCACATTGAACTGGGTAACACGGTCCATCCCGGCAATCCCAATGGCTGATAGCAGACCGCCAATAGTCGTAGGAATCAGACATACCAGAAGGGATATGAGAACCGGAATATCAAGTGATATCCCCAAATATTTGGCAATTGGTGCAAGCGTGACGACCACAATCAGAAAGATCAGCGTCAATGTCGTCAACAGCGTACTCAGCGCAATTTCATTTGGCGTTTTCTGACGGGATGCGCCCTCAACGAGTGAAATCATTCTGTCGATGAACGATTCGCCCGGATCGCTGGTAATGGCCACCTTGATCCGGTCACTGACTACCCGTGTACCACCGGTCACGGAGCTGAAGTCGCCGCCCGCTTCCTTGATGACAGGGGCTGATTCCCCGGTAATGGCCGATTCATCAACTGAAGCGAGCCCTTCGATGACTTCACCATCCCCCGGAATCATCTCGCCCTGCGATACGATGACGATGTCACCTTTGCGCAGCTCTGTAGAATTAACAACTTTAATATCCGGACCAACACATTTATTGGCGGTTGTTTCTTTTTTACTTTTCTTCAGAGAATCTGCCTGTGCCTTACCGCGGCCTTCAGCCAGCGCCTCGGCGAAGTTCGCGAACAGGACCGTGAACAGCAGAATCAGAAATACAGTCAAATTAAAACCCAGGCGCCCTCCAGTGTTGAAATAGTCTGGAAACAGAACCATCAGCAAAACGACAAATGTGCCGATTTCAACCACGAACATGACCGGATTCTTCAACATAACGACCGGATTCAATTTAATAATGCTGTCCTTCATAGCATGCTTGATAATGCTGCCTGTAAGCATGCTTTTGCGTTTTCCGCTCATGATTCTTTCCACCTCATTTATTTTGGGAATTGAAGCCATTCCTTATTTAAGTGTTAGAAATTCCGCCACCGGGCCCAGAACCAGCACCGGCAGGAAGGTCAATGCTCCGATCAGGAGCACTGTTCCGACCAAAATGCCCGCAAACAGCTTTGTATCCGTATGGAAGGTGCCGATGGTTTCAGGGACCGTTCTTTTTCGCGACAGAGAGCCGGCTACGCCCAGGAGAGCGATAATCGAGACATACCGTCCCAATAGCATGACAAGCCCCGTGCTTACGTTCCAGAACACCGTGTTATCACCCAGGCCCTCGAAGCCGGAGCCGTTGTTCGCTGCGGAAGAAGTATACTCATACAAGGATTGGCTCAGTCCGTGATACATTGGGTTAGTCAAGGCATCCGTTCCCAGATGCGTCATAAATGAAACAGCCGTCGGAACCAAAATGATAAACGGATGCGCGAGTATCGCAATGGCAATCAGCTTCATTTCCCGGCTTTCGATTTTACGCCCCAGGAACTCCGGTGTCCGTCCAACCATCAAACCGCATATGAACACGCCCAGAATGGCATACATAATCATATTGACGAAACCTACACCCTTGCCTCCGAACACGACGTTCAGCATCATTTCCGCCAGTGGAGCAAGTCCGCCAAGCGGCGTCAGCGTATCATGCATGTTATTGACCGAGCCGGTCGTCGCCGCCGTCGTGACGGTCGTGAACAGCGCGGACTGCGCCACGCCGAACCGGACCTCTTTGCCCTCCATGCTGCCTTGCGTACTGTTGATGCCAAGCTCATTGATTAGCGGGTTGCCGCTTTTTTCCGAAAAATAGGTCAGGCACAGGAAAGCTGCGAACAGCACCATCATGGCCGAGAAAACAATCCAGCCCTGCTTGCGGTTTTTCGCAAACCGCCCAAAGGTATAAGGCAGCGACGCCGAAATCGTCCACATGCTCAATATTTCAATTACGTTCGTCAGCGGACGCGGATTTTCAAAGGGATGCGCCGAGTTCACGCCGAAAAATCCGCCCCCGTTCGTTCCGAGATGCTTGATCGACTCCAGGGACGCTACAGGCCCCATGGCAATGTGCTGCACTGCACCGCCAAGCGTGTTTACAGTAACGGTAGGCTCCAGCGTCTGCGGTACCTGCAGTCCCACCAGCACCAGCGTAACGATGATCGCGAGCGGCAGAAATACGCGGGTATGAGCCTTTACGAAGTCTTCAAAAAAGTTACCCATCCCGCCTCCTCTGCGGGTGATCCCACGCATAAATGAGATGGCAATGACCAGACCGGAAGCCGCCGACGTAAACATCATCATCGTGATGACGATCATCTGGCCGAAGTAAGACATGCCGCTTTCGCCGCTGTAATGCTGAAGATTCGTATTGGTCATGAAACTGATGACGGTATTAAAGGACAGGCTGGCCTCCATATTTCCGGTTTGATTCGGATTGACTGGCAGCCCTCCCATCAGTCTGAGAATCAAATAGCTGACGGCCACCAATATGATGTTGGTCGCAATCATACTGAGAGCGTATTTTTTCCAGTTCATGCCGGAGCGGTTTTTTAGACCGATGAACTTATAAAAGAGCTTTTCTACGGCTCCAAAAATTTTGTCCGTACGGTTCGCCTCATTGGAGAATACGTGATATATATAGCTGCCTACCGGTTTAACCAGCAGGAGCAGCACAGCGATAACGATACAAATCTGCAGGATATCCAAAATTGCTTCCTCCTCTTCAAGGCTGGTTTTCTAAAATCGTTCCGGATGGATCAGGGCATAGACCAAATAGATGAATACGAGCAGCGCCAGTACCATAACAACGATCATTTGTCTTCCCCTCCCCCATCCACGACATGGCCGCACCATCTTAGGAATAGCAGAAAGACACCAAATACCCCTGCAAGCGTCAAAATCATCAGAAAGTCCATCATGGCTTCACATTTTCCCTTCTCTTTCCCGAATAAGCACTATTTCAGCAAGAATCCAACCTCGCCGTTCAACGTATGAATGATGTGATTCGCTCCTAGTCCCCGGTAAATCCCCGGAGAATTATCCGCCCTTGTGATCACGTATATGGGACGCGATGTCCACGGCCGGCATATTTGCAGGTAGCGGCATGTTAAATTGAGACTGTTCTCAAAAATAAAGATCCGGCCGATCCTCTGTTCAGGAACGACCCACTCAACCGTGTTGTTGGTGTGGATCCGAATGATTTGCGAAGCTCCAAGCTTTCTAAGCTCGCGTTCTTCTTTCAGACTATTGGTAAGCACGGCGAAAGGCCGTTTGAGATAGATCAAAAGCTTAATAAAATTGCGTCCGACCTCGTTCGGCGCTGTAACGATGATGAGTTCCTCATCCACGACTTTGTGCTCCTCCTTCTGGCAGATTGTCTGAACATAAAATAGGCCGCAGGGAAAGAGGACCTTTCCCGCGGCCTACAAGTTCATGACGAAAGAAAGCCATGAAAATATGCTCACGACAAATGCTGCCTCTCCCTATACGCTTACGAGGTTAGCTGACGGATTAGGGCGTGAGAGTCGCCCATCCTCATTGTCCCATTACGGGACGGAAGGATTCACCCCTGCCTCATATGCCTAAAGCCATATGATGCTGTTGGTTCCCCCGCTTCCGGCCCTGGGCCGGAATTAAGCGTTAAAGACATTCAAATGTTATATTTTTTTGCATTTCATGCATTTTGGCAATAAGAAAAACGTCAATTGACGTACTTTCACAGAAGACAGACCGCGATTAGCGGAAATTTTTCTTGCAATATCAGGAAGTAATGGCTCTGTAGTTTATACTTTCTGATATTATAAAAAACCACAGAGGTTAACTGAACCCCTGTGGTCGATAGATATCGATCACAAGTTTCATCATTCCTCTCTCAAACAACGCTTACGAGGTTAGCTGACGGATTCGAGCGGTGAGAGTCGCTCTACCCGCGCCCGGATCCATGGCATCCGGTCACAGGATTCACCCCTGCGGTATCACCTGTCTCCGACTCTCACACCGGACAACTGGAGTACGCGCGATTGGTTCCCCCGATTCCCACCCATAAAGAGAGTGAAAATTCAGCGATTCAAAAATGGAAACGTCTTGAATTACGATTTGAATCATACACCCGCGTGCAATTAGTGTAAAGGTGGTGTGAAATCGCTTATCGCTTAAAATAAGATCATTTCAGCTCAGGTTATCGCTTACAAAAGTTTATATCTCCTTTTGGCTCTCGTATCCTCTCTATTTCACCTGTTTATATTAAACGGATTAGAGCCTTCCATTCTTCTTTCTGTCAATGAACACTGTATTTTCATAAAGTGACGTGAAGCAGCGCCAGAGCGAGCAAACGGTTGAAAAACAGCTGCTCCAACCGGCAGTCAGGCAGCCATGCCCTGAAAACGGATATTAAGGTGATTCCAGCCCTCTGCTGAGTTTGGCTGAGGCTTATGTTTCATTGTTCTGATCGATACGTAAGATTGAAATGAATTGATTCATTGTATAAAATTAAGTTGTATAAGATATAAGGAAGGGAGGAAGGAAAATGTCTGTGTACGACTATCATGCCCGCACGTTGCAGGGCAAGGAAAAACCTTTATCCGACTATCAGGATCAAGTGCTGCTTATCGTAAATACGGCAAGCAAGTGCGGGTTGACTCCCCAATATCGGGGGCTTCAGGAGCTGTACGAAAAATTTCATGATCAGCATTTTGAAATCCTCGGATTTCCCAGCAACCAGTTTGCGCATCAAGAGCCGGGAGGCAGCGAGGAAATTGCGGAGTTTTGCCAAGTCAATTACGGCGTAAGCTTTCCCATGTTCGAGAAAATCGATGTCAAGGGCGATAACGCCCATCCGCTGTTCAAGCATCTCACCGAAAAGGCGCCTGGCGTACTGGGCTCCAAGGCGATCAAATGGAATTTCACTAAATTTCTGGTCGACAAACAAGGGCGGGTTATTAAGCGCTACGCACCACAAACGACACCGGATAAAATTGAAGAGGATATTAAAAAGCTGATCGGGAATTCTTCTTCCAATTAAAAACAACGAGCGGCATATAATTTCGTATATCTGCTGAAAAAACAAAAAGATCCTTGCGGGAGCAAGGATCTTCTTCGTGTTCTTACTATAAATGCGGTAGAGAGGACTCGAACCTCCACGAGCATACGCCCACTACCCCCTCAAGATAGCGTGTCTGCCATTCCACCACTACCGCGCAGTGATAACTTTTTCAGCAACTTTTTTATTATATACCAACAGCCCGAAAATGTAAATAGCTATCCTGAAAATTCAATGTATAGACGGCAGGACCCGCTCTCACTAGCATCAAAATGACAAGTCCTGCCTTACGGTTTCTCATCAGAATAAAATACGTTATTGATCAAAAGATTGTTGTTTTTTATAGCGGGTAAAACTGATATACTCCTTAATAAACTCTTTTTCTTTTTCGGATAATAAGACGCTGGATTGATCACATTCGTCCCATACGTATGTACTCCTGTTTTCCTTTATAAGAAAAGACTCCGGTTCTTTGCCCAGAATGAGCCAATCCAAGCTGACGCCAAAAAACGAGGAAATTTCAACGAGCTTATTCGTGCTTGGTGTTGATTTACTCCTTTTCCAGTCTCCCAGATTGCCTGTACTGATCCCCAGCTCTTCACAAAATAGCTTCTTCGTCATCCCCCGCATTTTAATTAACGATTCAATTCGATCGTAAATGGATTGCATATAAGACCGCCTTCCAAATCGTCTTCCGACGACGCATATAAGTAATTATATTCTTGCAAAATTACGTAAAGACGTATATACTCTCCTTGCTATCGCAAATGATAACATATTGGTAATTGTATCATTAATTCCACCCTTTTTACCATTATTCTCCGCATGAACTGCAACTCCCCCGTCAAACTGGACGAGCATGCCGCACATCGATATAAGCACTTCCAATTCATATAGAGGGAGCGACTTTATTTGTTTAATTCAGGCATTAGTATTCTTGAAATCATACATTCACTAAGACAAGCCATTGCGGTTGTCAACCCCAAAGGCTACATCCTTTCTGTCAATCATGCCTGGGTTCAAAATTCGAGTGAAGGCGGCATACCTGCATCATTCAACTGGACGGGAATTAATTTCACACAAATATTTGCGGCCCTTTCAGAAGCTGAAGGACGTTGTCCCAACGCGCTTGATCCCGTATTGAACGGGACTAGCCCGCTTTTCCGCACGGAGTTTCAATCCTCTTTCGAGCGGAGCTTAAAATGGTTCTTATTCGAAGCCACCACGGTTTATTATGAGGATTCGCACACCGTCAAAGGTATGATCGTTTGCCTCACCGATATTACCCAAAGCAAGATGCTAGAACAGGATTTAATGGAAGCGCTGACTCAAATCCGTACCCTGCGCGGTCTACTCCCTATTTGTGCGGTATGTAAAAGAATACGGGATGAGGACGACATCTGGAATTCAGTGGAAAGCTTTCTTGAAAAGCACACCCATGCCGAGTTCACCCATGATATCTGCCCGGAATGTATTCGTCGTTTGTATCCCAAGTATTCATCCGTACTCGATGGCCCCTCCTATTCCTAGTGATAAGTAAATACCCACATATAATCTGCACTCCTTCAGTTCAACATCATAAAACCCCGCTCTCGTTTTCATTCCTTCCATTTGGAAAAAATGATTGACGATTTTCATTGATGTGAATATAATTGTCTTGACAATTATTTTGAAGGAGTGTTTTGCTCTGAGCAGATTCACATCAACCCATCAATCCATCGGATTCCGTTTTGGCAATATGTCACGTAAAATGTCCGCTCTTTTTGCAGGCAGACTCAAGCCTTATGGCATTACCCCCGAGCAATGGACCGTTCTTTACCAGGTATATCTTCAGGAAGGAATTAACCAGAAGGAGCTTGCCACGAGATCCGGTAAGGATCAGCCTTCCATTACGCGTATTCTGGATGTGCTCGATAAAAAAGGCTTCATCCAGCGTAAACCCGATCCTGGAGACCGCAGAGCCTATTTGATTTACGCTACTTCGGCTGTACAAGAGCTAATGAACGAGACCGTACCGCTGGAGCTCAGCCTGAATGATGAGCTGATCGCCGGCATTTCAGATGAACAGTTGCAAACGCTGGATCAAATTATGAAACAGATTAATGCTAATATCGATCGAATTTTTGTAGATTAGAGGTTACAACCATGGAAGACATCAAAGAAAAGCTATGGACGCGGGAATTCGTTATGCTCACCGTGTGCAATCTACTGCTGTTTTTAAATTTACAGATGGTCTTATCGCCACTGCCAGGCTATGTTAAAGAGCATTTTCATGCGGGAGCCTTTACGGTAAGCATGTTTACGACCGTATTTGCTTTGTCCGCCATTATTTCACGTCTCTTCTCGGCCAAGGCACTGGAGAAAGGCAAACGCAACACCATCCTGTTTCTCGGTATCATTCTCGCGTTTCTCGCCACCTTGGGTTACCTATGGAGCGGAACGCTAGCCTTGCTTCTGTGCATGCGGATCCTGTTCGGTGTAGGCTTCGGGATGGGCAGCACCACGCTTCCAACGATGGCATCCGGGGTAATCCCGATTCGACGCCTAGGTGAAGGAATGGGCTACTTTGGACTTTCTACCAGCATCGCGCTATCCCTCGGACCCGTAATCGGCAGTATGCTGCTGGAAAAACAAGGATTCCCGTCGCTGGTATACGCTACATTGATTGTTATCGCCCTGATCTTCCCGCTGGTATATCCGCTGGCCAAAAAGGTGAAGCCACCCGTTTCGGCGTCCCTCCCCCAGGAATTCACAGCCGTTCCGCGTAAAAAGGGCTTTCCCAAAACACTGCTCCTGCCAAGCTTGCTTAATATGCTCATGTCCGTCACTTACGGCGGTCTGCTCAGCTTCATCAACCTGTTCGGCAAAGAAGCGAGTTTGGCCAATGCCTCGCTCTTCTTCCTGTTTAATGCAGCCGCTGTAGTTCTCATCCGGCCAATATCCGGTAAAATCTATGATAAAAAGGGACATAAAGCGCTGCTCATCCCTGCGGCAGCATTCCTGATCGGAGGGCTCTGGCTGCTGTCCTATTCGACTTCAACCGGATTTCTCGCATTGGCTGCGCTTTGTTATGGTCTTGGCTTCGGTACAGCCCAGCCAACCCTGCAATCCTGGATGATTCAATTGGTTCCCCCACAACAGCAGGGCATGGCCAACAGCATGTATTTTAATTCGCTTGATTTAGGGATCGCCGTAGGCGCCTTAATTCTCGGACAGATCGCATCCTTCAGCAGCTACGGATCGATGTACCGGTATTCCTCCCTGTTCCTTGGTATCTTTATTGTATTGTATGCTCTGTATCTGCTAACCCGATCCAAGGACGGAAGCAGATTACTGAAAGCTTCCGCAGACAATCGAACGATGGAGAGATAGGACTTGCTTCCCCCTTCTGCATAAAGGCAGAAGGGTTTTTTATAGTAAAAATCAAAATCTGCAGCACATGTGACGCTCCTCCTTGCTCTGCTATTCTACCTACAATTAAAATTTATGGTGATTCTTGGTACTGCTATCCCATATAATGTTCACAGAAGGTCCGCTATAGAGATAAGTGTTCAATTATATTGGGGGAGCCGTGAATGAATAACAGCATTTCAAAAAGAAATTGGCTGCTCAATTGAATTCTCGGAATGAGCGGACAAATATGCTGGAATATCAAGAACTCTTGGTTTAACACGTTCGTGTACACCAAGATCGCTAAGGATCCGGCGATCATTTCCAGGATGGTTGTTGTAAGCGCTGTCATGCCGTCGCTGGCGACTTTCGTCATAAGAACATGGAGTGATCTTGCATGCAAGCGAAAGCCATTTATAGCTGCCTGGTACCCATTACATAAGGAGGATCTAAATCTATGAACAATCATCGCATTACGACATTTTCGGATTTGCTTTATCCCAATGGCACCTTGATGCAGAAGGGCTATTCTACCAAAGCGGTCATGCACTATAATCGGCGGTATATTAAATCCGCACCATGGCGTATCAAGGAATGGGACTTTTACCAGGTATCCAATGATGACTTCTGCCTTCAGCTGACGATAGGCCATGTCTCTTATGCCGGCAATGTCTCGGCCATGCTGATCGATTTCAAGAATGAAAAGACCTATACCGTCACCGATATGCTGGTTCTTCCTTTTAACAGGCTGAAGATGCCGGAATCGGCCGAGCATGGAGATCTTGCGGTTCATCGTAAAAAGATCGACATGCAGTTTGAGGTATATAAAGGCGGACGCCGTCTTCGCTGCAAGACCCGTGATCCTAAAGCACAGCATAATATGGAGATTGATATTCTTCTCTCCCAGCCTGATCAGGAGTCACTGGTCATCGCCACACCATTTGATGATCATCCCAAGCATTTTTACTACAATCATAAAATCAACTGCATGCCTGCCAGCGGTACGGTGAAGATGGGGGGGAATACCATCACGTTCGAGCCGGATACCGCATTTGGACTTATCGACTGGGGCCGCGGTGTATGGCCGTTCAGCCATGAGTGGTTCTGGGGCAACGGAAGCACCTGGATTGACGGCAAACGCTTTGGCTTCAACATCGGTTTTGGATTCGGCAATACGGAGGCTGCCACCGAAAACATTCTTTTCTATAACGGAACCTCGCATAAGCTGAACCATGTATATGTGGATCTGGCTGCTGGCGGATACATGTCTCCCAAAAAATTCACCAGTGACGATGGGCGTTTTGAAATGGATTTTGAGCCCGTGTTCGACCGTTATACCGAGACAAAAATGCTGTTTGTGGACAATGGCTGCCATCAAATTTTTGGCCGGTTCACCGGCAAAGCCGTCCTGGATGACGGCACGGTGCTGGAAGTGAAAGATATGATGGCTTTCATGGAGCATGCGGTGAATAACTGGTAATTTCATTTCATATAAAAGCCCTTCAGCCATGAACGCAGAAGGGCTTTTTATATATCAAAAAAAGTGAGGCACAGTTCCTTACCAAGGCCATTCCCGACCAAGCCAATCTCTCATCACTAATCGGTCTTCTTCTGACGTCTCTTGGTCCTGATAACGATTTCGAAGGAAATAAGAAATGGCCATGCGAGCCGCATCGTTCGCATCCAGTTCTCCTTCGGCGCTGAGCTTGCCGGACATATAAGATCTCACCCAGCCGGGGTGATATAAACGGAACGTGTAGCCCATCGGCCGAAGCTCATCAAACAGACATTGGACACCGCGGTTCAACGCTGTCTTGGACATGCAGTAGCCGTACCAGTTATCCCGGCAGCTACGCGCCAAACTGCCGGCTTCTGATGAAACGAAGCAGAGCCGCTTCCATTCACTGCGTTCCATGAGCGGCTGCAGGGCTTGCACCATACGCATCGGACCGATGGCATTTACGTTAAATATGCGCAGCACTTCTTTGTCATCCTGAAGTTCATGGATGCTGCTAAACTGCCGGGTGGCTATCCCCGCGTTGTTGATCAGCAAATCCACCTGCCCGGTCTGATCTGAAATCATCCTGCCGGCTTCCTGCACACTCTTGTCGCTGGAAACATCCAGCGGAATGAGTGTTAGACGTTCGGGCTCCGCCTGCGCCAGCTGCTGTAGTTCAGGCCAGTCTGCCATGTAACTGCCTGCAAACACGTTCCAGCCCTGCTCTAACAACCTCTTGGTCATTCCAAGACCGAGGCCGCGGTCAGCACCCGTTACAACTGCCGTTTTGTTCATGCACGCTTTTCCCCCTCTCTATGCCGTTATAGCGGAATCTCTGCACCCGCTTCATTCAATAGCACCATTCTTTCCTCATCCTCGCGTGAATGTGTAAAATAGCGAAATGCAGCTTCAGCGGAAAGATTCATGTCTACCTCTGCCGCAGGTGCATACAAACGGAAGGTGTAACCTTCACGGCTTAAATCCCCATGCATCATTGTATAAGCCATATGTAAAGCGGCCTTCGACATGCTGTAACCCATACTGCTTCCGGGTAGGCTGAGCCCCAAGCTTCCCTTCGGGTCCGTAAGAAGCGCAATCCGCTTCAACCCTTGATGCATCATAGGCAAAAATGCCTCAACGACCCGGATCGGTCCAAGAGCATTCCCGTTAAAGGAATCCAGCAGCCCTGCAGGGGATATGGAGGCTATGCCAGCAATCTCATCTTCTCCTGTCGACACCGTCTGGCTGACGATCAAATCGATACGATCGGTGATACGCTGAACATGAGCAGCCGCTGCTTGAACGGAGTCTTTCGACCGTGGATCAAGCGTTACGGCACGGATCTGTTCCGTTCCCGTAAAGCTTAAGCCCATACTCTCAGGGCTGCAGGCAATAACCGTCCACTGATGCATTGCAAAATAACGGCAAAGGGATGTGCTCCAAGGATGCTGAGCTTCTGTGATAAGTACGACCTGTGTCACCCAGCATCTCTCCCCTGTCCGTTATGTAAGCACCATTCCAAGGATTGTCTCAGCAATTTCTGGTACTCCGGATGCAGCCATACCTCCAGGTTGTGACCCGGTGTCAGTACGCATACACATCCCGCCCCCTGCTGCCTCGTCCAGCCTCCCGGCTGCTGTCCATGCTCCGAGCTGGTTGACAGAAAGATGTCCTTATCATGGCCCGCTGTGACATCCACAAAGTAATGCTCATCTTTTATCGTAAATTCATGGATACCTTGTGTAATCGGGTGTTCGTCAACCGGCTTCATCGTTACCGGGCACTGCTCGGGATGATGGTTGAATACGGCACCCACCAGCTCACGCATCGCCAGCGAATCCTTATATCCCACAGTGCCTGAGTGGATGACCAGAAGCGCACCTCCCCTATTCACATAAGATTGAAGCACCTGCTCCATCTGTATTGAGATCCAAGGCTTTTCCTCTTCTGCCGACACCCGGTTGGATTTGCTAATGAGAAGCACGGGATATTCTTGTAACCGTTCCACAGCATGCTCCTGAAAATCAGGTCCGGTTGCCAATATATAATCAAATTCAAAGTCATGTTTCCGCAGCGGCTCCAAGCCTTCCTTGATCACATGAGCCGGATGCCAGTTGTCGTCGCATAATACCAAGACGCGCATATTCTCCCTCCCCATAACAGCGTTTACAATTTATTCGAACAAGACCAGTATTCCAGAATCCCGATCAACTTACAAGATAAATCGAAAACGTTGTCGGTTGGAGGAGTCATGCAATGCAGCCTTTTCTAAAATAAAAAACGCTCCCCGATGTTGGCGAAAAGCGTTTGTTCGTTTTTAGAATTTTGAGACAGCTTAGGGTACTTCGGATTTCAAGAAGTCACCCTGCGGAGCATGGGACTGAATAACGATGGCAGAATTGAAACATGTCCTTCGCCCTGAACCTCAAGCATTGAAGTGCTTTGCGGACCCCGGCCGCTTGCTGCCAGGGTTTGATACAGTTCCTTCGCATCGCTAATCATGTGAGGCTTTTCAAAGCTCCCCACACTCAGATGCAGCTCAATATCCGTCTTTTCAAGCTCTAAATCTTCTTTTGCATTTTCCCATAGATTAAGCAGCATATGGTTTTTCCACCATACCGATGGACTTGCCGCAAAATAACGACGATATGCGGCGGGCCGCGTAAACAGGGTATATAAGGTCAGGAAACCGCCTAGAGAATGGCCGAAAAGGGATTGTCTGGAACGGTTAACAGGATAAGCTTCCTCCACGGCAGGCTTCAGTTCATACTCCATAAAGTCAAGAAACGCTTCCACTCCTCCTGTATGAGGCCAAGCGGAACCATCAGGTCTTGCAGGCAGCTCATCCTCATCCGCATACACGGTATAATCATAAAACCGCTCCTTTGTTACAATGGGCTCGGAGGAATCATAGCCAATGCCGACAATGACAGCAGGCGGGATGCCATGCGGACCTCTTGACTGCAGTCTGATAGCCTCCGCGAGCGAGCCGAAGGAAGCATTCGCGTCCAGCGTATAAAGAACAGGGAAGCCTCCTTCCGGCGGGGAACCCATGGGTTCAGCGATGAAAATACGGTATTCGCGTCCCGTCAGGCCCGACTTCATGCTCCACATAAGCGTTCCGGGGATTTGTGCTGCTCCCAAACGGGTTAAAGCCGGCTTTGGATCGTTTGGTTCCTTCTTGAACAGCCACTTCAGCGACTCCGGAAACTGCTTTACCATAAAAAGCGGATCATGCGTACCCTCCTGATCTATATCCAGCTTCAACCGGCTTGCCTGCATCCCCTTTTCGAGCCATAACCGATGAGCTTCCCTCGTATTCTCTACCATGCATCTCTGCCGATTCTTTTTATAAATGCCTTCATTGCTTCCAACAGACATGTAAACACGCTGCTGATCTTCCATTCCCTTATGCTCCCGAATAAAATCCATAACGCCCTCATACCAGAAGGATGCCGATACCAGGCCGATGCGGCCAAAGGTTTCCGGACGCCAGCACCCTGCGAAGAATGCGATCAGGCCACCGAATGAGCCACCGATGATGGCGGTTGTTTCCGCCTGCCCTTTCGTACGGTAGCGGCTGTCGATATAGGGCTTAAGCACATCCGCGACTTCATCCGCATAGGCCCGTCCCTCTCCGCCAAAAGGCGGATAACTTTCCACTAGTGCAGCAGCAGGCCATGGCGTATATTCGTCATTCCGTGCATCAGATACGACACCAACCAGAATAATCTCCTCCAACTGGCCGGATGCATACAAATGCTCCAGATAATTAGCACAATCGGTAAAAAGATCCCCGCCATCCTGGACATACGCGACTGGAAAACGGCGCTCTGATTCCTCATAGGATGGCGGCAAATAGAGAATCAACTTCCGATCACCAACCGTAAGCTGCTGATATCGAATCATATATTACTCCCCCTGTTGAACCTTTCTGCTTACGCTCGCGAGCGGATCAGCAGAAAAACAAAATATGGTACGCCGATAATGGACACGACAATGCCAACAGCCAGTTCAGCTGGGGCAAATAGGGTTTTCCCGATAAAATCGCCAACTAGCACCATGATCATACCGACAACACCGCTGACCGGGATGATATGAATATGCCGTAAACCTACAAGCCGTCTGGCCAGATGAGGAGCGATTAAGCCGATAAAAGCGATGCTGCCGGATACGGCGACACTGGCACTGACCAGACCGACGCTGCATAGCAGAAATATATTTTTTTCCCGTTCTACCGACATGCCCAGGCTCTTCTGGCTTTCACTGCTTAGCTGAAACAGATCAAGCACATGGGAACGCATGCAAATCAACGGTAAAAGCAGCAGCCACGGCAGCATCGTAACAACAAATTTCCAGTTGGCGCTGTGCAGACTCCCAGCGAGCCATACGACAGCCATCTCATAATCGCTCGGATTCATCTTTAGAGAAATGTACACGGTGAGGGCTCCAAAGCCCGAGGCGATGGCGATACCTACCAAAATCAAGCGCTGGGGATCGAGCTTGCCTCCCTCGTTGGCGAACATATAAATGGCAGTCGTCGCCGCCAGACCGCCAGCCACGCCAAATATAGGCATCATCATCACTCCAAGCCAGCCCGTGGCGGTGATGCTCCCTTGGAATAAAAACATGAACAGCACGACGGACAGCCCAGCTCCTGCATTGACGCCCAATATTCCAGGATCTGCGAGCCCGTTTCTTGTTACGCCTTGGATGATTGCCCCTGCAATTCCCAGAGCAAAGCCAACAAGTCCGCCAAGTACGATCCGGGGGAGACGGAATTCGAATACCACCAGATCATGTTCCGGCTGGGGATGAATCCTTAGCAGCGTTTTGATAACATCGAGCACCGACATGTCAAACGTCCCGTTCGTTAAGCTGAGATAGACGGCAGCTGCGGCAAGAAACAGTCCCGAGACCGTGACCGTCCAGAATCGTCCATGGGATATTTTACTCACGCTGTGCACCCCCTCTTGTTCGGATGAGATACAAGAAGAAAGGAACGCCGATCAAGGACGTGACCACACCCACAGGCGTTTCGAACGGGTAATTGATAAAGCGCGCCACAATATCACACAGCGCAAGAAAGATCCCGCCCAGCACACCAGACACCGGAATGATCCAGCGGTAATCCGAGCCTGAACAAAAACGGGCAATATGCGGAATAATCAGACCTACAAAGGCCACCTTACCGGCGAGGGCCACGGAGACTCCTGTCAGCAGGACGACAGCCAAAATAGCCAAAGCCTTGGTCAGCCAGGTACGAATTCCTAGTCCTCTGGCAACCTCTTCGCCCAGCGACAATGCCGAGATGGATTTCGATATCACCAGAGCCAGCGTCAAGCCGACAATGGCAAATGGAATACTTAATCGGATAAGCTCGGGATCCATTTGATGCAGCCGGGCGTTATACCAAAAGCTGATATTTTGCGAAACCTGATAATAGGTTGCTATCCCATGCGCCGTCCCGCTGAGAAAAGTACCAATAATGGAACCTAGAATAGCCAGCTTTACAGGACTTAACCCGTTCGGAATACACCAAGCCAATCCAAAGACCACAGCTGCACCGAAGGCAGAACCAATCAGCGAGCTGATAATATACATATTCGGATTCACGTTCGGTAGAAATACCATACATATCGTTACGGCAAAAATAGATCCGTCTGACACGCCCATAATGGACGGTGAAGCCAAATAATTACGTGTCATGCCCTGCATTAAAGCTCCAGAGACCGCGAGAAATGCACCTATCAGCATTGCACCAACTGCACGCGGCAGACGCGAGGACATAATAATCTGGTGATCCACATTATCCGGATTGAAAGCAAAAATAGAGTTCCAGACTTCGCCGGCCGTGATACTTTTGGCACCATACAAAATCGAAGCAAGAATTAGTAACACAATGGCTGCCGGGGCTATTCCAAGAATAACCGCCGGCAGCGTACGTTTAAGCTGCATAATCAACACGCCTTATATTGAACTCGTTGTTTATTTCTACTCCGTAAGTTTAGCCGCTGCTGCTTTCAGAAACTCAATTTTGCTGAATGCGGTTCCGCCTTGCATGAGCGGATCAACCACATTCACAAAAGCTTTACCGTTTTTGAATGCGTTCAGGCTCTTGATTATCGGGTCCTTTTGGAAATCTTCAAGCGCATTGGGTGTATCTTTATTTTCATCAGGCAAGGATTGAATGAACAGAACATCCGGATTCAACTCGGCGATTTTCTCCTTCGAGATCAGCTCCTGGGCTTTAGCGGCTTTGACTTCAGCAGGTGCAGTAAGTCCAAGATCCTCGTAGAGCACCGGGTTGAAGAATACCTTTTCCGGATATATGTAGAGCTCACCGGCGCGAATCCGTATCGCAAGAACCTTCTTATCCTTCAAGGTATCGCCAATTTGGGCTTTGGTTGCTTCCAAATCCGATTTATACTTTGCAATTTCCTGTTCCGCCTGCTCCTGCTTTCCACTGAGCTCTCCCAGCAGTCTCAGATTCGCTTCCCAATTGGTTGACACATGGGAATACGGGATGGTCGGCGCAATTTTTTTGGTCTTCTCAATCACTTCAGGCTTAAACTTGGTTGAACTCAGAATTACATCCGGCTTGAGCGATAGAATGGTTTCGAAATTCGGCTCCATTTTTTCACCGACGGATTTGGCATTCTTGGTGATGGACTCGAACAGCGGCGGGAATTTACCGGAAAACGTGATGGCTCCGACCGGATTCACATCAAGGACAATCGAATCCTCCATGGCTTCAACAGCACCTGTAATAACGATACGTTCTATATGGGAAGGAAGCGTGTATTCCTGATCCAGGTATTTCACAACTCTTGTATCTGATGAGGCTGGTGGCTCCTCCGATTTTTCAGCAGACTTTCCTTCTGTGGCTGTTTGATTCGTGCTTGTCGACGCAGCAGGCTCTGATGATGGATTCTCTTTCCCGCAAGCTGACAAAATCACCGCAAGCATTAAAAACACCCCTGTTAAAAGCTTCATTCTTTTCATTTCTCTCTGATTTCTCCCTTCGACGGTTCCCACTTTAATTGATAATGATTATCATTATTGATAGTAAAGGAGGATGGTCAAATACACCATGGACAATTCCCCGATTTCTCATGGACTTTTTCCGGTTAACAGCGCAGCCGCTGACTCTGCCATTTGCTCCATAGCAACGGGAGAGTACTCGCGCCACGGATAGGAAGTAATGAGATGCAATCCGCCCTTCTTAACCGCAGGCAATGACAGCCATTCCGGCGAGGATGACAGGCTTTTCCAAAATGCTAAAGTCTCCGAATCCTGCCTGACTAAGACCAGAATATGCTCCGCCTCCATCTTCCCGAGATCCTCCACGGTTAAACGGGAAAGCTCGGACACATCTTCCGGAAGGGAGAGCATAATGCAGCCCAGCAGCTTGCTTAGCACTTCATTAACCGCGCGGCTGTTATTTAGAGCGAGTCGGTTTTCATAAACACGTGCGGCTATGAGTCTGGGATGCTGTATATGCCGGGAGACATGCTGGTGCAGCAATTTCATTTTCCGGGAAAAGAACTTCAGCCATTGTTCCGCTTCCTCCGTTCTATCCAGCCATCCGGCGAGCGCTCTGAGTTCATCTTCCCAGTTCTCCGTTTCAAGCGAGAGCTCGTATACGGGTGCAATTTGTTTGAGCCTTTCCTTCTCCCAGGACTCCAGCTCTTTCATGCATATAATCCGTTCCGGCTGTGCCGCAGCGAGCTTGTCCAGATTGGCTGCTTTATTGTGATTCTGGCGGTAAGCATCCAGATGCACGGGAATTTCAGGCCCAAGCGAGTGGTACTCTGCAGACCATTTAGGATGAAGGGGAGCAGCATAAGGGATGATTTGTAGAGGCGTAAGATACCCAAGCAGTGAGGTGGAGCCGTACAGGGCTATTCTATTGGTTCTCTTCTTGATATAGGCCGAGGGAGACAGGCCAAATTCCTTCTTAAACTTTCTACTGAAATAGAACTCATCTTTATACCCCACCAAATGCGCGATTTCCTTAAGCAGGGTTTCCGAGCCCAGCATCAGTTGCTTGGCTTTGTTCATCCTTACGTATCCCAAATAGTCTACAACACTGCGGCCATAGGTCTTCTTGAACATATCCGCAAAATAGTTCGAACTGAAATCGGCCACCTCTGCCAGCTGGTCTATCGTGAGGTCCTCGCTGTAATGCTCTTCCAGAAATATTTTGGCACGTTCCAATGCCTGAATTTTATCGTTTTTAGAATCGCTGCTGCTTTCCGCTATGAGCTCAAACAGCAGTTCCTGAAAATCGAGCTGGGCACGCCAACGTTTAATATCATCAACATGATGAAACTCCTTGTAAACCTTGCGGCAGATCGAATGAAGTCTTTCCGCAGAACTTAACACCGTCCCTTCTTCCCGGATCATCCATGCACCCGTCTCGACTTCAAGAAGCCTTTCTCTCTGTAAAAGATCTGCATGATAGAAACTGAAATTAAAAACTGCGACGGATACTGGCTCCGAGCCGTATCCGCTCACTCCGAATGTTCTTCCTCCAGGACATAAATACACGCAGCCCTCGCCCATCCGTATGATCCGATCTCCCAGTTCAAGATCAGCTTCTCCCTTCAGAAGTATAATCAAGGCACTCTGCACGGCCAGCTGATGTGCGAGGCGCAGCCCCATCTCATGAAAGAACTCCACATTCCATAGCCTGGCAGTCAAATTATGCAGCTTCACACTGCTTTCATGTATCATTAATCAATGTACCGCCTTTTATTGAGAATGGTTATCATTATCATATAGTAGCTATCATATCATAATCGTCCTGCCCTGAGATGAAAAGTTATACATTGGAAACCATGTTTTATTTCCTACTATATAAATAAAACAGCCCGTCCGGAATGGCATCAGGCTGTCTATAAAACAAAAAGAAGCACCCGCTTTCGCGAATGCTTCTTTTTAGTATGCGGTAGAGAGGACTCGAACCTCCACGGGCATACGCCCACTACCCCCTCAAGATAGCGTGTCTGCCATTCCACCACTACCGCATGTATAAGGGAAATTTCCTGAAATAAAACTGGTGAGCCATGAAGGACTCGAACCTTCGACACCCTGATTAAAAGTCAGGTGCTCTACCAACTGAGCTAATGGCTCTCGCTGACTCACTAGGATGTGTGCCATAAGTATAAATGGTGACCCGTAGGGGATACTCTCTCTTCGTTCGAGACTGCGATGCAGTGCTAACGAAGTTCCTGCTCCGACGAACCCTTGTGGGCTCTCATCCCCCATCGAAGCTGCAATATAAATGGTGACCCGTAGGGGATTCGAACCCCTGTTACCTCCGTGAAAGGGAGGTGTCTTAACCCCTTGACCAACGGGCCATATCAACAAAGCGTGACAACAAAAATTATCTTACCAGAATTTTTGGGACATGACAAGTACTTTTTTTGATTTATTCCTCTTACCTGCAAAGCGTTATTTTTTTTCAAATGGCACTCAGACCAATTTTGACTAAACGATCGGCGCAATGATATTTAAATAACAGTCTTTTTCAAGTACCAACAGTTTTCTTCATCTGTATCGCAGAAACGAGATACACAATAAGAACTGCACCAAAGAGGTTCCAAATACTCGGTATTGACACGATTGATAGATAAAGACCAAAAGGCAAAGACCAAACAAACACAATAAACATTAAGATTCGATTTTTCAAAAACGAAGTTACAATGCCAACAAAAGCGGGAAGAATCAACATTATATAAATGACATTAATCGTTCTAATATTCGGTGGTGTAGTTGAATATGGATTCCAATACAAAAAAACAGCACTCAAAATAATGCATCCGATGGAAGCAACTAAGCCGAGAAAAGAACTTTTCATTGAAAGACCTCCCTACTTAATATTAAGCAAATCATCTCCGACTAAAGTTTAACATAGCCTTTCTAATACAAATGCATAAGTTTGACGCTGCCAAGGCATCTTATGATTGGCTTTACACATAAAAAGGATTGAACCGGATCCTGCCTAAAAAACAAATAAAGGAGAATTATACTTATGGCTAAACCCGATGACCGTTCCGACAACGCGGAGAAAATCCAAGACTCGATCAGCAACACTCGCGAAAACATTCAGGAAACGAATCATTACCTGGATGAGCATGCAGATGAAATCTCCGGACAAGAACAGCAAAATCTTGAGCATAAAAATGCTAAACGCGAAAAAGCAATCGAAGGTTTTGAGGAAGAATACCAGGACGAAAAGTAAGGTGGACTCAAAGCCCCTCTCTTCCCTGTTCAAGAAGCTCCCAACCGGTAACGGTGGGAGCTTCTTGAAGATGTATATCCAAACGGAGATATGACCGGCTTCAAAATCCAAAAAAGAGGGGATGCATTTGCCGTTCCCCGTCTCCCCTCCTTTACTCCACTGGAAACTCCCAGGAGGGATTCCAGACGATTTCCCACAAATGCCCATCAGGGTCCTGAAAATAGCCTGAGTACCCTCCCCAGAACGTATCATGTGCCGGGGAGGTGATCGTGGCTCCTGCCAGACGCGCCTGTTCCATCACTTGGTCGACCGCCGCTTTGCTGGCGACGTTGTGGCCGATCGTAAACTCCGCACTGCTCGGTGCGGTACTCACGATGTTAGCATCGTGGATAAGGTCGCCCCTTTTCCAGATAGCCAGCTTTATGCCGGCCTGAAAGTCAAAGAACGCGACGGCGCCGTGCTCAAATTCTGTTCCGATAATGCCTTCCGTGGGCAGCCCCAGGCCATCCCGGTAAAAGATCAGCGCTCTTTCCAAATCGTCTACCCCCAGGGTCAAGACGGATATACTTGGATTCATAATGAAATATCCTCCTTTAATGAATATTTGGTTATAGGCACAAAAAAATGCACCTCGCAAATCGATCCAATGAGCACATGCCAATCGTGTGTATTAACCATTGATCATCTTAAGAGATGCATTTTAATTAGAAAGTTTTGCTGTGCCTGCGGTAAGTAACAAGTATGTAAAGAGATAAGTTGACCACAAGAATTCACGACAGCCTATGCCAAGGAATACAATCACCGCGGATATTCTCATAACGGCTTGGAATCCTTTGAATTCTACAGGATGACCTATGATTTTTTAACAATTTTATAAGTAAGGAAGTGTAACTTTCAATATGGCTAGGCTGATAAAGACGGCAAATAGCACGATAATAGGTACAATTATTATTTTGTTTGGTAAAATGATGAATTTATTCATTATTCCAATAGACAGTGATACCATTAGTAAAAATAAGATAAAGCAAGGAATAAACAATTTGCTTTTTTTGCTATAGAAAATATAAGTTAGATACTCTGTTCCACAAAAAGCGATGATCATTACTGAAAATATGCCAATAAGATTGCGTATGTTTTTTACCATATTCCACCACCTTGATGTAATAAAGGGCTATAAAATTTTTATCCCAATAACGTTACCTAATGCGGTACCCCCAGCACCAACAGCAACTAATTGAAGTAAATCT
Organism: Paenibacillus sp. J23TS9; assembly: GCF_018403225.1. NCBI lineage: Bacteria > Bacillati > Bacillota > Bacilli > Caryophanales > Paenibacillaceae > Paenibacillus > Paenibacillus sp. J23TS9. Next base: position 287,851 of record NZ_BOSG01000004.1, read on the forward strand.
GAAAAAGTATTATAACTAGCACTTGCTGCTAAAATGGTTGCCGCGGTATCCCAAGTAATGTAGTCTACTTCTAAAGTATATGTGTCGGATAGAACTTCAGCTAATGTTAAAGGAGAATGACCACTTGTTGTATCACGAAGCCATGCAATTCCGACATCTCCTGAATATGAGCGATTATTTGAAAGATCAGACATGGGAGACACGGACAGTTGTTGGGTTTCGGCTGCTTTAATTTCATCCATAGCTTTTTGGAATTTTAAAAAGGCTAAGCCGTCCAATCCATGACGGATTTCATCTTCGGTAAATCCTCAGCCTGAACGGTATACGCCTTTTCAAATAAAACATCGGCCTCTTCGATAGATAGTGCTTTAATTTGTTCATTATCAAGGTCAACAAGTTCCTGAACATATTTGCCAATAGCTGAATAGGGATCACGTTCTGCAAATGCTGGTATTGCCAATGAAAGGCTTAAAGACAATACAAGCGCAAAACTCATTATTTTTGTACGAACCCTCTTCTGAGGGTTCTCATCCCTTTGCACAAAAAAGCTCCCGGCGCTTTCGCGCGGGAGCTCTTGCGATGTTATTGCTAGAACGGAGAGAGAGGGATACCCTCCCTCCGGTCGGGACTGCGATGCGGATCCTACCGATGCTTATGCTTCGACGCCCCCTCTTCGAGGCTTCTCATCCCTTTGCAAAAAAGCTCCCAGCCGCTAATCGCGGTGGGAGCTTCATGTTGTATTTCGAACGGAGAGAGAGGGATACCCTCCCTTCGGTCGGGACTGCGATGCTATTCCTACCGATGCCTATGCTCCGACGAACCCTCTCCTGAGGGTTCTCATCCCTTTGCACAAAAAAGCTCCCGGCGCTTTCGCGCGGGAGCTCTTGCGATGTTATTGCTAGAACGGAGAGAGAGGGATACCCTCCCTCCGGTCGGGACTGCGATGCGGATCCTACCGATGCTTATGCTCCGACGCCCCCTCTTCGAGGCTTCTCATCCCTTTGCAAAAAAGCTCCCAGCCGCTAATCGCGGGGGGAGCTTCGTGTTGTATTCCGAACGGAGAGAGAGGGATTCGAACCCTCGCACCGCTTACGCAGTCTAACCCCTTAGCAGAGGGTCCCCTTATAGCCACTTGGGTATCTCTCCAAGAAAATGGCTCCCCGAACAGGACTCGAACCTGTGACAACTCGATTAACAGTCGAGTGCTCTACCAACTGAGCTATCAGGGAACGTTTACAAATGGTAACAATCAATAATTTATCATGATTTCTTAGGGGAGTCAAGCGTCTGCTGTTGAAGTTTCCCCCTGCATTTTCCGCACCGGAAACGTCTCGTATCAACCTTGCGTTTACGCATGTATTTCATACCGCAATCCCGGCAAATAAGTACATAGCGGTATGGCTGCACCTTTCTTCCGCCGCGATTCGGCAGTGAGCTGCAGAATCGGCTCCCTCCCACATGCTGCAGCAGCTGTTTGAAATCCGGATCACGGTGCTTGTACCCTCTTCCAGCCAAATGCAGATGATAGTGGCAGAGCTCATGCTTGATGATTTTCTCCACTTCTTCCCTGCCGTTTTCCTCCAGCTGATGGGGATTAATCTCAATATGATGGCTTTTGGTAAAATATCGCCCTCCGGTGGAGGACAGTCTCTTATTAAAGGTCGCCTGATGCCGGAAAGGCACGCCAAAGCTATCCAGCGACACGTTTTCCACCCAGGCCTGCAATTCGTCATTGCTCATGATTGGCATAGCTCTTGTCCTACTTCCTTTCCGCTTTCCTCCTGGCGGCATGCTTGAAACGCACAGGAATCCTACTTGAATTTTAACTTCTGCCTAAGCTACACTGTCAAGTAAAGGATTAACTTTGCATCGACAAGCTAGCAGCAAGTATGGAGGGGGAAACTAAACATTATGCCAAACATGCGTTACGTCATTTTGCAGCTGGGAGACAAGCTTCAATACGTGGAGATGCCTGCCGATTACGCTTATCAGCTCAGTGCGCTGAACCTAAGACTCAATAAAGAGATCAGTAAGCTCACCGCACAAGGTACACCTGAACTGCCACTCGCCGTTGCTGAGTGCGAACAGCTCGAGCTGCTGCAGGAAAATTCCATCATTGTCAGCGGTCTCGATTACATTAACGAACTGGAGCAATCCTTTGCTTCCCTGAACGAAACAAATTACCCGCTGATCTCCCTGCTCACGGAAATTCGTGCGCTGCAGGCGCAGCTGGAGCAATGGTACGAAGAAGAATTCGTATAACCCGAGCATAAGCGATTTTCTTTATGCCATAAACCGACGTAGACCTGCACGCTTTGGGCATCTTCCCCATATGCTATCCATACATAAGGTTTAGCAAGAGGAGGAGATACCCTTGCCGCAATGGCTCTGCAATCAACTGACACGTGCCTTTCGCAAAAAGGACAGACGCCAGATCAAGCTGCTGAACGATTGCTGGTTCTTTTACCGCAATTCAGCGGGCGAAGGCACGGATCACTCATAAGCCGGATTTCCAAATCCATAATACGCCCGTACGCAAAAAACCAAGCCGGACACAATGTCCGGCTTCTTTTTTATATCTTCCCATATTATAGCTTCCCAAGAGATATGGTCACTGCGGCTTCATCTCACCCGAAAAGCTTGACATATGCGCCCTATGAATAGCTTCTTGTCGCCGGCCAGGAGCCCAGCAGCTTGCGCAATAACACAATTTGTCCCGTATGGTACGCATCATGGGTAATCAAGCTCTGGAAACGCTGCGGATCCTTTTCCAGTTCGCTCTCCGGCAGCTGTTCCAGCTTGCTTCGCAATTGGGCATGGACCTGTTCAAGCTTCACCCGCGCCTCCTCCCACGCCTGCTCGCTGCTTTCCGGAATGCGGAACGTTTCGTCGTTACCGATTTGCGCCGGCAGTCCATCCGGGTCCGTCAATCGCCCTAAGATGCGTTCCTTGTAATACAGCAAATGCTGAACGTTCTCCCAAATGCTGTTCGCCGCACCCATTCCAGGCTTCCAAACCGCCTGCTCCAGCGTCACTTCCTTCAGCGCGGGTCCGAGCGGTGGGTACCAATCCTCTTGGTCCATACTGTTATCCCAATATTGCAGCAAAAGTTCCCGGATGTTCATGCCTGTCGCCTCCATTCCATTTGTAACCATTGTAATTAAATTTAGGTCGTTACAAACACTTTAACATAGCCCTTTGCCACAGACAAGAAATTTATTCCATATGATCCTCCATCCCGTTCGGGAACGCCTTTCCGATGCTTGGGCAAAAGATAGCAAAAGCCTCGCTGGCTTGCTACAATGCTCATATAGAAAGGATGAACTGCAATGCTTTGGGACGATTTCATCAATAGCATGTGGCATGATTGGCGCGGCAGCGGCCGCTCCGAGGATCGGCTCGAACAGGAAAAATGGCTAAGCTTGTTCATGAAGCAGGATCGGGTCTGCGCGGAAGTATTCCCCACCGAGAAGGAGCGAGATGAAATGCGAAGGCTGCGTAACTTTTTGCTGGACACGGTCCGGCATATCGTTTCCGGGCATGAGCCGAACGCAAGCCAAATCGAACAGCTCAACCAATGGATGGATGCGGGACCCGTGTACCGCCGCTTGGTCATGGACGAAGGACATGGACCACAGCTTCAAGAAATCCCTGTGAACGCCAATTGGACGCAAGTGATGGCCGAAATTTCAGCCTCCTTTGCGTCTACACTGGTCGATGGTGAGCCTTCGCGAATCCGCATCTGCGACAATCCGGACTGCCTCTGGGTATATTACGACGATACGCGCAACCGCTCCAAGCGGTACTGCGACGATAAAATGTGCGGCAACCTGATGAAGGTCCGGCGTTTCCGCGCCAAAAAGAAGCAGGAAGCCGCTTCGGACAGCTCGGACTCAAATCCCTCATCTTGATACCCTGAAAATTTCATCAGACCATAAGAAAATAAACACAACGAAACAAGCCCCTGGATCTTACATTTTTTAAAAAGGGGCTTGTTTTGTTATCCGTTGACACCGCCATAGCGGCTTGGGGCGAACCGACTTATTGCTGATCCTTCGGCTGACGCATCGTAAGTCCGACACGGCCCTTTTTCAAATCCACATTCAGTACCCAGACGGTCACATTATCCCCGACGGATACAACGTCCATCGGATGCTTAACATATCCTTCACTGAGCTGTGAAATATGTACGAGGCCGTCACTCTTGATACCGATATCCACAAACGCGCCAAAGTCGATGACGTTGCGCACCGTTCCCTGCAGCTCCATGCCCGCCATCAAATCTTCGATCTTGAGCACATCTGTCCGGAAAATAGGGAGCGGAAGCTCTTCACGCGGGTCACGGCCCGGACGCTGCAGACTCTCCAGAATATCACGAAGCGTCGGCACGCCAACGTCAAGCGCGTTAGCCAACTGCTCCACATGCTGCTGAGCCAGCAAATCCGACAGCTCTTTTGTTCCAAGCTTATCCATGCCGATCCCGAGCTCCTTGAACAAACGATCTACGACCGTGTAGGATTCCGGGTGAATCGGTGTGCGGTCCAGCGGGTTATCCCCTTCTGAAATACGCATGAAGCCGATGCACTGCTCATAGGTTTTAGCTCCGAGACGCGGGACGCTTTGCAGCTGCTTGCGGCTGCTGAATTTACCGTTTGAATCACGGTATTTTACGATGTTTTTGGCTATGGTCGCGTTAACCCCTGCCACATAGGACAGCAGCGAAGGTGATGCTGTATTTACATCAACACCAACATGGTTAACAGCAGACTCTACGACTGCCTTCAGGCTTTCGTCCAGATGCTTTTGCGATACATCATGCTGATATTGTCCGACACCGATGGCTTTCGGTTCGATCTTAACCAGCTCTGCGAGCGGATCCTGCACCCGGCGGGCGATGGAAACCGCACTCCGCTCAGCAACATCAAGCTCCGGAAACTCCTCCTGCGCCAGCTTGGAAGCCGAGTACACACTTGCTCCCGCTTCATTAACGATCAGATAAGACAGGTTCAGATCGCTCAGATCACCAATGACTTCTGCCACAAACTGCTCGGTTTCCCTGGAAGCCGTACCGTTGCCGATAACGATCAGCTGGATGCCGTATTTGGTGATCAGCTCGCGGAACTTTTCCGCAGCCTCTCTTCGCTTGTTGTTCGGTGGCGTCGGATAAGTTACTGCTACTTCGAGCAGCTTCCCCGTATCATCAACGACAGCCAGCTTACAGCCGGTCCGGAAGGCCGGATCTACGCCCAACACGCATCTGCCTTTTACCGGGGGTTGCAGCAGGAGACTCCGCAAATTGCCGGAAAAAATGGAAATGGCCTGATTTTCCCCTTTTTCCGTTAATTCCGCGCGAATTTCCCGTTCAATTGAAGGGGCAATCAGACGCTTATAAGCATCTTCTATCACTGCCGTTAATACTGCTTCTACTATGGAAGAGCCCTTAACAATCTGACGTGCCATAAAATGATGAATCGGATCGGACGATACCTCAAGGCCTACCTTCAGTATATTTTCGCGTTCGCCACGGTTAATGGCCAAGATCCGGTGAGGAGGCATTTTTTTGGCAAGTTCCCGGTAGCTATAGTAGTTTTCATACACGGATTCCTGCTCCGCATCCTTCGCTTCCGAGGTCAGCATGGCATGGTCCATCGTATACCGGCGGACCCAGGAACGGATTGTCGCGTCATCCGCAATATTTTCAGCCAAAATATCCATCGCTCCGGCAATGGCTTCATCCGAGCTCTCAACGCCTTTATCGGCGTCCATGTATTGGGAGGCTTCCTGTTGCAGGTCACCTTGCTTCGGCTGCCCCATAATCCAGTTTGCGAGCGGCTCCAGCCCTTTTTCCTTGGCTACACTGGCGCGGGTTTTGCGCTTTTGACGGTAAGGACGGTACAAATCCTCCACTTCCTGCAGCTTGACCGCCTTCTCAATAGACGACTTCAGCTCTCCTGTCAGCTTACCCTGCTCATCGATGATCCTGATGACTTCACGCTTGCGTTCCTCCAGATTGCGCAGATAGTTCACCCGTTCCTCAATATCGCGCAGCTGGTTCTCATCCAATTCCCCGGTCATTTCCTTACGGTAACGTGCGATAAAAGGAATCGTGTTGCCTTCATCCAGCAGCTCAACCGTCGTGCGGATCTGTTTCAGTGAAAGCTGCAATTCCTTCGCTGTCTGCTGAACGATGCGTTCCTGCTCCTTGGCCTTCTGTTCTTCCGTATTCATTTCCACCATTACCTTATCTGTCATAAAAATCCCTCTTTCCCCGTATCAGTCGCTTGTTATGCGTGAATAGTGCAAAGTCTGGTATATAACGTTCGTTTATTAGGGCATTCCATACATTTCATTTTCGTTATGTTAAATTTCTATCTCCGTCGTCATTTCATAGGTTCGGAGTTCAGTTGAAACGCCAAGCAAAAATTTAGATTTTATTCTAAAAAGTGAAGCTTGGTTCTTGTATATTATCACAAACTTTTGCCTACTTTTCCAGCGGGCATCTTTGGAAGAGGCAAACAATGATGGCAGAAGCTTCTTCCATGAGCGATTTTACCCTTACTCTGCCTGGAAATTCGGCAATAACACAAAAAGGCCCTGCGCCGGAATATCCGGAGCAAGGCTCGTCCTTTACAGTCTTTTTACACTGCCGATCCCATTTTCCTATTACTGCATTCTTTTCAGACGGAACAACTCGCTGTGAAAATCTCCCCGATCTTCTCCAACGGAAATACCGGCATACATCAGAGCATCTCCGCCGAAGACCCCATCGCTCCCAAGGATTGAATAATCTGCGTCCGGATCAAGTCCTTTCAATTTCAGCCGGCTTAGAGGCGCATTGGATTCAGACAACACACGGAAATAGAATACAGCCGCTTCACTCCCATCTTCAGCCACAAACATCCATGCGGTCTCATTGCCTTCAAAAGGACTGAGCAGCCGGTAATGCAGCCCAAACTGCACCAGTCCGCGGATCTCCTTGTATAAGGCGACCTGCTCTTTGACAGCCTCCTTCTCCTCATCGCTAAACCGCGTTAAATCCAGCTCATAACCGAAGTTCCCCGACATCGCCACCAGACCGCGCATATCAAGCGGCGTTGTACGTTTGACCTGATGGTTGGGAACCGCTGACACATGGGAGCCGATAGAGCTGACCGGATATACAAGACTGGTACCATACTGAATTCTCAGACGGGCGACCGCATCCGTATTATCGCTGGTCCAAGTCTGAGGCATATAAAACAACATACCAGGGTCAAAGCGTCCACCGCCACCGGAACAGCTTTCAAACAGGATATGCGGGAATGCCATTGTAATGCGCTCCATAACTTCATAGAGTCCGAGCATATAACGGTGGGCTGTCTCCCGCTGCCGCTGCGGCGGCAGTAAAGCTGAGCCAATCTCCGTCATATTACGATTCATGTCCCATTTTACATACGTAATCGGCGCACTGCTTAGGACATTACCGATCATCCGTACGATCTCATCTCTGACGTCTTGACGGGAAAAATCAAGTATGAGCTGCTGTCTGCCTTCCGTACGCCGACGCCCAGGAACATGGAGACACCAATCTGGATGCATGCGGTATAGATCACTGTCCGGCGATACCATTTCCGGTTCAAACCATAAGCCGAACTGCATTCCCAGGTGATTCACTCTTTCCACCAAATCATCCAATCCATCCGGCAGCTTATTCAAATCGACAACCCAGTCTCCAAGCGAGGAATTATCACGGTCCCGTCGCCCGAACCAGCCGTCATCCAGCACGAACAGCTCAATGCCCAGCTCTTGTCCGGCCTTCGCAATGTTTTCAATTTTTTCTGCGTTGAAATTGAAATACGTTGCTTCCCAGTTGTTGACGAGCACGGGACGTTCCTGGTCACGGAACTCCCCGCGCGCCAGCCGCTCGCGGTACAGCTTATGATACGTCCGGGACATGCCTCCAAGGCCTCCTGCGGAATACACCATCACGGTTTCCGGTGTCTGGAAGGACTCCCCAGGTTCAAGCAGCCATGTAAAGTCAAAAGGATTGATACCGATCGACAATCTGGTCGTCCGGAATTGATCCACTTCAGCCTGTGCAATAAAGCTTCCGCTATATACCAGACTGAAGCCGTAGACCTCGCCATGATCCTCATCCGTTCCCGGTGAAAGCAGCGCCGCGAACGGATTCTGCTGATGACTGCTCGAACCGCGGCGGCTTTCCACAGCCTGCATGCCGTATGCTAATGGACGGCGGATGACATCCCGCTCACGAGTCCAAGCGCCGGACAGCTGCAGCCACTCATAGTCCATATGCGGAAAATCCACGCTCGCGCTGAGCGCACGCAGAAGCTCTATGCTTGCTCCGCTGTCATTAACGATACGCATCGACCGTGTGATGGCATCATAATCTTCCAGCACCGCATAAATCAGCTCTACATGGAGTCCTGAAGCCAGGTCCTGCATATTCAGCACTAAGGTCTCTGCTTCACTTTCACGTTCCGCATATACAGCAGGAAGACCCTCTAGCCCCGGTTTTCCCTGCTCCATGCGATGCGATACATATTTGAATTCCGTAATGGTCGTTCCGTCCTCAAGTCTCGCCTGAAGCAGGGGATGACGATAGTCGCTGGTTCCATACACTGGCAGCTCCTGCGGTAGGGTATCCAGCGATATACTACGGTCTTCAGGTACTGGATTCGGGCTGAACGAACAGCGCTCCTGCGATACCAGCAGCCAGCTGAGATCGCCTGCACGCAGCCGCTTGCCATAATACAAATGTGCCGCGTAGCCGGAAGGAAGAATCTGAAATACATAGCTTGAGCCTTTCGTTTGCAAATGGAACAGCTGCTGCTGTGAATCAATATAAATTCCCATAATTCCCTCCGTATGCTTAAGCGGAATGATTTTCAGCCGGGTATCCCCCGCCTTGTCCGCTCTTTATTGGTTACTATAAAGTTACATGGATCAAGCATCGGATACAATGGACTTATGTGACATTTTAAAAGCCATCATACAGCAAGAGAAAAGACAAAAGGCGTGCCCCGGGGCACGCCTTTACTTTTGCACGTTCATGGTTAAAAGTCGATCAAGCTAAGACTGATCTGTAGAGAATCATCCACTTTTTTCATCGTTTCTTCGTCCAGGTGGGTGATTTTATCCGTCAGCCTCTGCTTATCAATGGTTCGGATTTGCTCCAACAATATAACAGAGTCCCTGTCAAAACCATGCGAAGCCGCATCAATTTCTACATGAGTCGGCAGTTTGGCTTTTTGAATCTGGGCCGTAATAGCCGCCACGATTACCGTAGGACTAAAGCGGTTGCCGATATCATTCTGAATGATCAGCACCGGTCTCACTCCACCTTGTTCAGAACCAACAACGGGTGAAAGATCCGCAAAAAAAACGTCGCCGCGTTTTACGATCAATGTCTACACCCCGCTCACTAAGCGGCCTAGAGTGCTGTCTGCATCTTCCTCTGCATGAAACGCTTCAGAGGCCATGGTCAAATTAATTTTGGCCATTTCCATATAGCCACGCTGCATGGATTCGCGGATATAACGCTTCTTCCGTTCATGCAAATACAGCTTCATGGCCTGCCTGATAAGTTCACTGCGGTTGGAATTCTCCATAGCAACGATGCCATCCACTTCCTGCAAAAGATGATCCGGCAAGCTGATCATAATTCTTTTGGTATTCTGCATATTAGCCACCTTTTCTTCCACCCCCACAACCTTCACACCCTTGTGCACCAGTATAACTTTATTCAAGGAAATTTATACAAAGGAATATATATGCCGAAGGTATATCAGGTATGCTGCATTCCATTATAAACTACAGTCGGCATTTCCGTACAGACAATCTCGTCACAATTCTATATTCGAGATGTATGCAAGTTATTCCTTCTGCTCCTAACAAAGGTTATATCCAGTTTAGTGTGCTTCGCTGATCAAAGGATTGATCAGGGTATATGGGGCCCCGTTTCGTATATAAAAGCGGGGAATCCGGTTAGCAATCATACAGATGACTTCATAGTGAATGGTACCGAGCCAGAATGCCAGCTCATCTGCCGAAATGCTTGCGCCAGACTGCTGACCGATGAGTACAACCTCTTCGCCGGCTTGAATTTCTTCTGCTTCTTCAGCAAAAGATTGCAGCGTTACCATACACTGGTCCATGCAAATCGTTCCGACTACGGGAACGCGGCGGCCGCGGATCAATACCTCCGCTTTACCGCTTAGCATTCGGGAATATCCATCCGCATAGCCAATCGGAAGCGTGGCAATGGTTTCCTCCGCATCCGTCACATACCTCGCGCCGTAACTGACGCCCCAATGAGGCGGAAGCGTTTTAACAAATGCCACCTGTGTCTTCAGCGTCAATACCGGGGTCAGCGCCACCTTTTGCCGATTAACCTCATCCGAAGGGTACAGTCCATACATGCTGATTCCGATGCGGACCATGTTGAACGACAGCTCCGGAGTGTCAATCGCGGCGGCACTGTTTCCCGTATGTATAATCGGGAGGCTGATGCCTCTCTCTTTCAGTGCGACCACTACGCTTGTAAAACGCCGGTATTGCTCCAGTGTATAGCTTTTATCTTCTTCATCCGCCTTGGAAAAATGGGTAAACATGCCCTCCACCTCAGCCTGCGGCAATGCCAGGGCCTTTTCGATAAAAGAAATGGCGGCTTCACCAGGAAGAAGTCCCAATCTGCCCATGCCGCTGTCGATCTTGATGTGCAGCTTCAAAGGACGCTTCAGGCTTTCTGCCGGAAGCACCTTAATGGCTTCCAGCACATCTTGGCTAAACACCGTCAAGGTTACCTGATGCTCCCAGGCTGCCTGGATGCCTTCAGGTGGCGTATATCCGAGTACAAGCACAGGTATCTTAACGCCTGCCTGGCGAAGCTGAATCGCTTCATCCAGAAAAGCCACGCTCAGATAGTCCGCGCCCGCTCGCTCCAGCTCGCGCGCCATTTCTACAGCACCGTGTCCGTAAGCATCCGCTTTGACACAAGCCAGCAGCAGCATTTCTTCAGGAAGCGCCCGGCGAAATGCCTCATAATTGGCACGCAAATGATCCAGATTTATTTCCGCTTGTGTAGCTCTATATTGAACTTGCATTTTTTCAGTCACCTTCTCTTACGTTTTACACCTACATAGATTGGACTAAAGTCTGATATGACTTATCACTTAATTACGATCAGCTCTGTGCTTACGCAACCGTGATTTGCTTTAGTTCATTCTATATAACTCGCTCATTTATCGTAATGTTCGAGAAGGCCACTGTCAATGAACCACAGCTGGCCGGATTGGGGCGGGTTTACCATACCACACAGCGTCAGAAGATAAACAGGCGGAGGCCTTCATTGTAGAGGAATCAGCTCTAACAACTCAGGAATCCGCCTACTTTGTATTATTTACCCGTTTGTTCCTGTAAAGACGCGGCAATTTTCGTCATTTCATCAACTGGAAGATTTGCACTCGTAATACGGAACTCAATGCCGTCATCATTCATCCAGGTCAGCGTTTTTTGATCATCTCCTGTGAGGAGCGCTGACGTAAACCCGAGATCAACCACCGTTCCCGATGCCAACGAGAAAACCGCCTTGTCCTGCGAACGCGACTCCATGATGGTGTACTGATATGTTCCATCATAGCGGAGGATGACCGTATGATTTTCACTATTTTCCATTTTATTGGTGTCTTTATTCTCGACGCCATCCGGAAGGTAGACCGGAACAATCATTCCAAAGTCCCCAAGCTCCTTCGGAGCTGCAGCCGCGGTGCCTTCAGCCTTCGGATCATCTGCCGAAATCGGATTACCATTCTCATCCACCTGCATGACCGTTCCCAGCGTAGGATCGTCCAGGGCCGTCATGTTGCGCTTCATATCAAAGGAATCCTTATCAAATTTGGCATCAAACTTGAACTCGCTGAATTTCACTTCAACCATGACATGAGCTTCAGCATCGGATACCTGCACCTGCTTAGGCGCGTAATTGTCTTTGCTGAGCCAGATTTTCTGGCGAACCAGAGATTGACTGTGATAGTTGGCTGCAACATCGAATACATAACTGTCCTTGTCTGTGGCAAACTGGCGGGTACTATCACTCAGTATTCCTTGCACCAGCGTCTGATACAGGTAAACCTGCCCCTGATTTTCCGG